>JAHEGL010000102.1 GCA_024645145.1 Planktotalea sp. | reverse complement strand
TTGCGCTGGCATTTAACATACCTCGCGGCGTTTCCATCATCGCCCAGATCGCCAAATCACCGGTGATCGCTGCCAGCGCATCAAGATCATCGGGGCTTGCAACCTTCGGTAACAGAACGGCATCTGCGCCCATATCTGTTACAGCCTTGGCGTCATCCGCACCCCATTCTGTGTCGAAGCCGTTGATGCGCACGATCTTGAAGCGCGCGCCGTACCCCCCTTGATCAAGTGCTTCTTTCAAAGTCGCACGCGCTGCAATCTTTTCATCGATCGTAACCGCGTCCTCTAAGTCAAAAATGATAGCATCGACATGCAATCCACGGGCCTTGTCCAAAGCGCGCGGCTTAGATGCAGGGATATAAAGAACGGAACGAAACGGGCGCTGACGCAAATCCATGAGAGGGTCCTGTCTGTGGGCTTGTAATAAAGTTGCGTGACGATGCGCATTTATTTCCACTTCATTCAAGCCAAAAATGCCGCGGCGCAGCAAAAATAGCTAAAATCCACTCTAGCCCGCGCAGAACGTACGGTGCTTTAACCTTACCTATACAACTGCGCAGCCATGCTTGTTTTCATCGATCTTACTGAAGCGTTCTCAAAAACCTCCAGGTTAGGGGCGCTTTGTAAGATCGAGCAAATGATCAAATTGGCGCGCCTCCTCTCACATTTGGACGCGAATTCAGCGCCATTTTCAAAAGGATGACGCTATGAATAAACAAATGATTATTGGTGCGCTCGGATTTGGAATTCTTGCACTCGCAGCCACAACAGGCTTTGCTCAAAACATGCGCAACTGCGCACCCCGCGACATTGTGGTGGAGCGATTGGCCAACAAATATGGCGAAGCACGACAATCCATCGGGATTGGTGCAAACAATTCTGTAATGGAAACGTTTTCGTCCCAAGAAACTGGTTCATGGACCATCACAGTAACAATGACCAACGGCACCACTTGCTTGGTCGCATCGGGGCAAAGTTTTGAAGCCGTGCTCGAAGTTTTGCCAACCGCAGGCAACGACGCTTAAGTCAACGCGTCAAAAATCAGCTTGGTGCCTGTGATCGCTAAGAGAACATAAGTTACTGCATAAAACAGGTTTTCAGGCACCAGATAATGCGCTTTCACGCCAAGCCACGCGCCCAGCAATGCAAAGGGCGCGAGGACAAGGTCCACCAACAGTAAATCTAGCGTAACGATACCTAGAAACGCATAAGCTGCCGCTTTCAAGCTATTCACAATCCAGAAAACCAGCACAGTGTTGGCTTGATATTCCGTTTTGCTCAATTTCAATGACAACATGTATATCGCAACAGGTGGCCCACCTGCATAGCTAACAAAACTGGTAAAACCAGCCGCTGTCCCTGCAAGCAGTCCGGCTTTGTAACTGAGCGGGCGCTCTGAAATCTTGATCAAACCGCGCGCTTTTGCAGATTGCCAAATAACAAACAACAAAGACATCACGCCGATCAAAAAACAGATCACATCATCATTCGCGACGCGGTAGAGCAATGCACCGATAATGATCCCCGGAAGTCCACCTAAGATCAAAAGCTTTGCCGACGGTCAATGCCACTTGCGCCAATAGGGCACTAAAGTGGCAACATCAATCAGCATCAACAAGGGCAACATCAGCCCCAATGCCTGTCCCGGCGGCAAGACCAGCGCAAGAATCGAAGCTGAAGCAAACGCCGCTCCAGAGCCAAATCCGCCCTTGGAAATGCCCGCAAAGACAACCGCAGGGGCTGCGATCGCAAAAAAGCTCAGATCCCAGATCACCTCGAGGCCTTTCAATTTTCTAAACTTCCTATGAGTTTAGCCCGCTGCTTTGATACTTGCCAGCGATCACATTTTTCACGCTGCATCGCAGCACACTTGCGCCAACGCGCAGAAACCACTAGCCATGCGCCAAATTTAACGGACCGGAGAGAGATCCATGGCCAGACCTAAGATAGCACTGATCGGTGCAGGACAGATTGGTGGCACACTCGCACACCTAGCAGCGTTGAAAGAGTTGGGCGATATCGTCCTCTTCGATATTTCTGAAGGCACGCCTGAGGGCAAAGCGCTCGATATCGCAGAATCAGGCCCTTCCGAGGGTTTTGACGCCGCAATGTCCGGCACGCAGTCCTATGAGGACATCGCAGGCGCAGACGTCTGCATCGTGACAGCTGGCGTTCCGCGCAAGCCCGGGATGAGCCGCGATGACCTGCTTGGCATCAACCTCAAAGTTATGAAATCCGTTGGCGAAGGCATCCGCGATCACGCGCCAAACGCATTCGTCATCTGCATCACCAACCCGCTCGACGCGATGGTTTGGGCATTGCGTGAATTCTCTGGTCTGCCACATGAAAAAGTGTGTGGCATGGCGGGTGTTCTGGATAGCGCGCGCTTCCGTCACTTCCTTTCGGTTGAATTTGGTGTTTCCATGCGCGACGTCACTGCCTTTGTTTTGGGTGGCCACGGCGACACGATGGTCCCACTGGAGCGCTATTCAACGGTTGCGGGCATTCCTTTGCCTGACCTCGTTGAGATGGGTTGGACGACACAAGACAAGCTCGATGCAATCGTTCAGCGCACCCGTGACGGCGGCGCAGAGATTGTTGGCTTATTGAAAACAGGCTCAGCTTTCTATGCGCCTGCGACATCCGCGATCGAGATGGCCGAGGCCTTCCTAAAAGATCAAAAGCGCGTTCTGCCATGTGCAGCTTATGTTGACGGCGCTTATGGCCTTGACGGTTTCTACGTTGGTGTGCCGACTGTAATCGGCGCAGGTGGCGTTGAAAAAGTCGTCAACATCAACATGAACAAAGACGAGCAAGCGATGTTCGACAAATCAGTCGACGCGGTCAAAGGTCTCGTCTCTGCATGTAAAGAAATCGATCCTTCACTCGCATAAGATCTTCCAAAAAACGACGAAAATTGCCTCAGAGGTTTCCTCTGGGGCTTTTTTGTGTGCAATGAGTCGTTTCCGGAGGTTTCGTCGCGAAACCTTCAATCCACTAAACTTTTGTGATCACAGAAAATTTACGTGTGATCACAAATGTACGAAATAACGCACTCACCGCATTTTATCGTTTAATCTAGCCTTAATACACAGACTATAGACGCCAGTAATAGAAGCAAGACGGAACCGTTTCTCATGAACATCCACGAATACCAAGCCAAGGCACTGCTCAAGAGCTACGGCGCGCCAGTTTCTGACGGCCGCGCAGTGCTCAAAGCTGAAGATGTAAAGACAGCCGCTGGCGAGATGGACGGCCCGCTTTGGGTTGTTAAAGCGCAGATCCACGCAGGTGGTCGCGGCAAAGGCACCTTCAAGGAAGCCGACGCTGGCGAAAAAGGCGGCGTGCGCCTTGCTTTCTCCGCAACAGAGGCTGCCGAAGAAGCCAAGAAGATGCTTGGCCGTACACTGGTTACACACCAGACCGGTCCTGCGGGCAAACAAGTGAACCGCATTTATATTGAAGATGGTTCAGATATCGAAGCAGAGCTTTACCTCGCACTGCTCGTTGACCGTCAAACATCCCGCATCTCTTTTGTGTGTTCCACAGAAGGCGGCATGGACATCGAAGAAGTGGCCGCATCCACACCTGAAAAGATCATCAGCTTCTCTGTTGATCCAGCAACAGGGTATCAAGCATTCCACGGTCGTCGCATCGCATTTGAGCTCGGTCTTAAAGGCGCGCAAGTAAAACAGTGCGTCAAACTGATGCGTCAACTTTACCAAGCCTTCGTCGAAAAAGACATGGAACAGCTAGAGATCAACCCGTTGATCGTGCTTGAAGGTTCCGGCGATCTTAAGGTTCTCGACGCAAAAGTCGGTTTCGACGGCAACGCTTTGTACCGCCACGCGGACATCATGGCTTTGCGCGACGAAACAGAAGAAGACAGCAAAGAGCTTGAGGCATCTAAATACGACCTCAACTACATCGCGCTAGATGGCGAAATTGGCTGCATGGTCAACGGTGCCGGTCTTGCGATGGCAACGATGGACATCATCAAACTCTACGGCGCAGAGCCTGCGAACTTCCTGGATGTTGGTGGCGGCGCGACCAAAGAAAAGGTTACAGAAGCGTTCAAAATCATCACGTCTGATCCGCAGGTCAAAGGCATACTCGTGAACATCTTTGGCGGTATCATGCGCTGCGATGTTATCGCTGAAGGCGTTGTCGCTGCGGTGAAAGAAGTCGGCTTGAAGGTCCCACTTGTTGTCCGCCTTGAAGGCACGAACGTGGAAGAAGGCAAAGCCATCATCAACAACTCAGACGTCGACGTTATCGCGGCGGATGATCTTAAAGACGGTGCTCAGAAAATCGTCAAAGCTGTAAAAGGATAGAACATTATGACACTTATTATTGTAGCAATCGCACTTGTCGGTTCTTTGACGGCATGCGGCATGTCGCGCGACACGACGAACTTGCCGGTACGCAATGGCCCGCAAACGCAAAACCCCTATTTGCCCTTTGATCCAAACCAGCCAAACGGTGAGATGATCAACTCTCCTCGCACAACATTCGGCGTGAACAACAACGGCTTAATTGGCTAAACGTCTATCAGCCTCGAAAGAACCGCCCAAACAGGGCATGAAGGGAAACACTTTGCTTCAAAAAAGCATCATCAAGCTTGCAAGCATCTGCTTTGCAAGTGTCGCGGCGGCAGGCACAACCGTGCCCTCCAAAGCGATGCGTGGTTTTGCGAGTCATTGTTTCTCTCCTTTATTGACGGTTGATAAAGTTGCGGCACGTCTTGGAATAGATGGCGTTCGCTGGAAATTTTACGATCTAGAACCGTTTTCCAGCGCGGCACCGTCTCCTGTAAATGGGCGCGCCGCGACGGACGGCACAGATCGACGATGCGAAGTAGCTTTTGACGGCGATCACGCGGTTCAAGCCGCAAAAACCGCAGTCGATGCACTTACGGAGCAAGGAATAGTTACCCCAGCCGCGCTCCCAAGTTTCTTTCAATCCACCACAGGAACTGAGGTGCTCGCTGCGCGCCAGCTTAACCCTCGCCGCATAGCAGTGTCCACGTCGGGACCCGTGAAGGGTCCAACGGCATCGAAACATTCATGACAGTGGAGCGGCTTTTGCCCTCCGAACTCAAAGATTAAGGAGCCAGAAAATGGCAGTCCTCGTAGACGAAAACACAAAAGTCATCTGTCAGGGTCTTACCGGCTCGCAAGGCACGTTCCACTCAGAACAAGCGATCGAATACGGCACGAAAATGGTTGGCGGCGTGACACCTGGCAAAGGGGGCAGCACACATTTGAACCTGCCTGTTTTCAATTCTGTGCACGAAGCCAAGCACGTCACCGAAGCGAACGCATCAGTGATTTATGTTCCACCGCCCTTCGCTGCGGATTCCATTCTTGAGGCGATTGACGCTGAAATGGAATTGATTGTGTGCATCACTGAGGGCATTCCAGTGCTCGACATGATGCGTGTTCAGCGCGCACTTGAAGGTAGCAAAAGCCGCCTAATCGGCCCCAACTGCCCAGGCGTCATCACGCCCGACGCATGCAAAATCGGCATTATGCCCGGTCACATTCACAAGCGCGGGTCTTGCGGTGTTGTCTCACGCTCCGGCACCTTGACGTATGAAGCGGTGAAACAAACGACGGATCTTGGCCTTGGTCAGTCCTCTGCTGTTGGTATTGGCGGTGACCCTATCAAAGGCACAGAGCATATCGACGTATTGGAGATGTTCTTGGCTGATCCTGAGACAACAAGCATCATCATGATCGGTGAGATCGGTGGCTCCGCTGAGGAAGAAGCAGCGCAGTTCCTTGCGGATGAAAAGAAGAAGGGTCGTTGGAAGCCAACAGCTGGTTTCATCGCAGGCCGCACCGCCCCTCCCGGTCGCCGTATGGGCCACGCTGGCGCGATTGTTGCGGGCGGCAAAGGCGGTGCTGAAAACAAGATCGAAGCCATGCGTTCCGCTGGTATTGTGGTGGCAGACAGCCCCGCGACATTGGGCGAAGCCGTGATCGAAGCGATCGGTTAACCAACAAGTACCAAACGCTTGGGCCAATTGGCCCAAGCCTTCAAAAGTTTTGGCCCTACTCAGGGCCGCATTCAAGAAACGGCCCCCGATGGGAGAGCAAGAATGACCGACCAATCATCGAACGATCAGTTTCACGCATCCAGCTTCATGCAAGGCCACAATGCCGAGTATTTAGAGCAGCTTTATGCGCAATACGCCAATGACCCGAACGCGGTTGATGCGGCGTGGCAGGACTTCTTTGCTCAGCTTGGCGACACCGATCTTGACGTGAAAGCAGAGGCTGCTGGCCCCTCTTGGGCGCGCGCAGATTGGCCGCCAATGCCGAATGACGATCTGACAGCCGCGCTTGATGGCCAATGGCCAGCGCAACCGGAGGCCAAGGCCGCGGGCGACAAAATCAAGACCAAAGCCGCAAGCGCGGGTGTTGAGGTCAGCGATGATAGCGTCAAGCGCGCCGTTCTAGATTCCATTCGTGCGCTGATGTTGATCCGAGCTTACCGGATACGTGGTCACCTTGCTGCGGATCTGGACCCGCTTGGCATGCGCGAAGCCAGCAAACATCCTGAGCTGGACGCAAAGTCCTATGGCTTCACCGAAGCGGACATGGATCGCCCGATTTTCATCGACAACGTGTTGGGGCTGCAAATCGCCTCCATGCGTCAGATCGTGGATATCGTGAAGCGCACCTATTGCGGCACATTTGCGCTGCAATACATGCATATTTCTGATCCTGAACAGGCAAGCTGGCTCAAAGAACGCATCGAGGGTCTCGGCAAGGAAATCCAGTTTTCACGCGAAGGTCGCAAGGCGATCCTGAACAAGATGGTGGAAGCCGAGGGCTTTGAGAAATTCCTTCATGTCAAATACATGGGCACGAAGCGCTTCGGTCTTGATGGCGGCGAAAGCCTGATCCCTGCGATGGAGCAAATCATCAAACGTGGCGGCGCTTTGGGCGTCCAAGATATCGTGATCGGCATGCCGCATCGTGGCCGTTTGTCTGTTCTGGCAAATGTAATGAGCAAGCCGTATCGCGCCATTTTCAACGAGTTCCAAGGCGGCAGCTTCAAACCTGAAGACGTCGACGGTTCGGGTGATGTGAAATATCACCTTGGCGCAAGTTCCGACCGCGAATTTGATGGCAACTCTGTTCATCTCTCGCTGACCGCGAACCCCTCGCACCTTGAAGCAGTGAACCCTGTGGTGATCGGCAAGGTTCGCGCGAAACAGGACCAGCTCAACGATGAAGAGCGCACCAAAGTGATGCCAATCCTGCTCCACGGTGATGCGGCCTTTGCGGGTCAGGGCGTCGTGGCAGAGTGTTTCGCCCTTTCCGGCCTGCGCGGTCACAAGACCGGCGGCACCATGCATATCGTTGTGAACAACCAGATCGGCTTTACGACGGCACCACATTTCTCACGCTCTTCGCCATACCCAACAGACAATGCGCTGGTGGTGGAATCACCAATTTTCCACGTGAATGGCGACGATCCAGAGGCTGTTGTGCACGCGGCAAAAGTTGCGACTGAATTCCGTCAGAAGTTCCACAAAGATGTCGTCATCGACATCATTTGCTACCGCCGCTTTGGTCATAATGAAGGGGATGAACCGATGTTCACAAACCCCGTCATGTATAAAAAGATCAAAACACACAAAACCACACTGAGCCTTTATACAGAGCGCTTGGTGAAAGACGGTCTCATCCCTGAGGGCGAGATTGAGGACATGAAAACTGCGTTTCAAGCACATCTGAATGATGAGTTTGAAGCTGGCAAAAACTACAAGCCGAACAAAGCTGACTGG
>JAHEGL010000101.1 GCA_024645145.1 Planktotalea sp. | reverse complement strand
CAGGTTTTGGAACCAATCTTACCTATCGTGAAGAGATTGGTGAATGGTCGTCATTAACACTTCGCAAAGCGGACTAAATTTAGACCATTTATGACGAAGTTGCCGCATTTGCCCAGATTTCTCCATAATTCAAATTCATAGAAGTTGCGTACGATTGGTGGGGGCCAATCACTAGGAGGCTGTCATGGGTGTTTCTCTGCTTAAGAAAAAAACTGGTTTTGTGCTGTTGCCGGATAGTCAACGGCAGGCGACCTCACAGTACTCAACGATCGTTGATAAAAACGGTCTTATCCGGGTTGTTCCGCGTAAAAAGTCGCGGTAGTCTTTGGACGCGCCTATACGTTTAATCCTTTTGTTCGGTGTCCTAATAACAATTTTCAAGGCGCTTGCGGTCATGAATCTTGGGCTCACAGCCTACGAAGAGCAACTCACCGCTCTGTCGTCAGGTAATATAGTTGAGCAAATCGGATCAGTTCTTCTCAGTGTTGATCCTCTCACAAATGCGGTCATCCAAGGAATCGCACCTCTCATACGATAGTCGCTTCCAAGGCTAGTTGCGCATTGATCCGCGCAAAGGAAAAGCCGCTGCGCATGATGCAGCGGCTTTTTTTCATCCAAACGAAAGAGCGTATTTAGAAATGGAAGGTGCCTTGAGCAACGTCGTCGATGTCGCCACGGCACAGGCCAATATCTTCTAGCTCACGTGTGCTGAGAGCGTTGAGCGACTTGCGTGTTTGGCGCGCGTCATTCCATGTGGAGATTGCGCCCAAGAGATTGCTAAGCGCGGAAAACCCGCCGCCAGAGACGTATGTTGTGCGCGTGCTATCGATTGCAGCCATGGTCGTATGCCTTTGATGCGGACCGCTTCTTGAGCCGGCCAATGTTGTGTTCTGAGGCCCACTTAGGAGGGAAGATGACATTCGACAAGCAAGCATTTTTGCATGGGAGATATGCTTGATTTGCATAGCGAAAAATGGCGCTAAACCGCAGTAAAAAAGGTGAATTTGAGGCTATGTAGATGTCGCGTTTTGAGCGTTGAGTGACGATTTTGACTGCTTTGAAAGATTACTATGTCGCTTTTGGATCACCGGTGGATAAATCCGACATTTGTTAACTTTCCTTTTCCTTTTGTTCGCGTTTCGTGCTACTGCATCAAGAAAAACAACACGTCGTGTAACACGTAACAAAAGGTGCAGAGCAGTATGCGCGTTTTAGGGATCGACCCGGGGCTTCGTAACATGGGCTGGGGCATGATTGAGGTCGATGGAAGCCGTATGCGCCATCTTGGTAATGGGGTTTGCAAATCTGAGGGAAAGGATTTGGGCCTTCGGTTACTGTCTTTGCACCGTCAGTTGAGCGAAATTGTGCGTGAGTACCAGCCCGACACTGCAGCGGTAGAACAGACCTTTGTGAACAAAGACGGGGCTGGAACTCTTAAACTTGGTCAAGCACGCGGCATTGCCTTGTTGGTACCCGCGCAGGCTGGCCTCGAGATTGGCGAATATGCCCCCAATAAAGTAAAGAAAACGATCGTGGGTGTTGGGCACGCTGCAAAAGAACAGATCCAACATATGGTCAAACTTCAATTGCCAGGTGTTGTGTTGAATGGTCCGGACGCGGCTGACGCACTTGCGATTGCAATGTGCCACGCGCACTATACGCGCTCAACGCGGGTGTGGGAAAAGGCGAAAGAGGCGGCGAACGGATGATCGGTAAACTTTCAGGACGCATAGATTACCGCAGTACCGATCACGTGCTGATCGATGTGCGCGGTGTCGGATATATGGTATATTGCTCGGATCGCACTTTGGCAGGTTTGCCGGGGGCAGGTGAGGTTGTTGCACTTTATACGGATCTGTTGGTGCGCGAAGATAACTTGCAGCTTTTCGGCTTCACGTCACTTGTGGAAAAAGAATGGCATCGCTTGCTGATGAGCGTTCAGGGCATTGGCGCGAAAGCTTCTTTGGCGATACTTGGAGCTTTGGGCGCGGATGGTGTGAGCCGTGCGATTGCTTTGGGTGATGTGACGGCGATCAAAGCGGCGAAGGGCGTTGGCCCCAAAACAGCGCAGCGCGTGGTGATCGAGTTGAAAGACAAAGCGCCAGGTGTGATGGCGATGGGCACAGGATCGCCCGCAGAAGCGATGGGCGAGGTGCCCGCGTCTGATGATTTCGATGTAATTGAGACGCCAAGGCGCAAGAGTGCTGCGCCGAATGCGTCTGCTCAAGCTGAAGCGTTGTCGGCTTTGGGCAATTTGGGCTATTCACCCTCTGATGCGGCGGGCGCTGTGGCGGAAGCTGCTGGAGTGGAGCCTGACGCAGATGTGTCGAGCTTGATCCGTGCGGCGTTGAAATTGCTTGCGCCAAAGTCATGAGCCGCACGTGCTCCACTGTTCTGACAGACGTTTTCGCAGAAAAGAATGCAGATGATTGAACCTGATCCAAATCTTCGTCCCGACGCGTTGCCAGAAGACAATGATCGCGCTTTGCGTCCGCAAGCGCTTGATGAGTTTATTGGGCAAGCGGGTGCGCGGGCGAACCTGAAGGTGTTCATTGAAAGTGCGCGCCGTCGCGGGGAAGCGATGGATCATACGCTGTTTCATGGTCCGCCGGGTCTCGGGAAAACCACGTTGGCACAGATTATGTCGCGTGAATTGGGCGTGTCGTTTCGTATGACCTCCGGTCCCGTTTTGGCGAAAGCTGGGGATTTGGCCGCGATCCTGACCAATCTTGAGGCGCGTGACGTTCTGTTTATCGATGAAATTCATCGATTGAACCCAGCTGTTGAAGAAGTTCTTTATCCGGCGATGGAAGATTTTGAGCTGGATTTGGTGATCGGCGAAGGGCCAGCAGCACGAACTGTGCGCATTGAATTGCAGCCCTTTACGCTGGTTGGGGCGACCACACGGCTTGGCCTGTTGACCACGCCGTTGCGGGACCGTTTTGGAATTCCAACGCGCTTGGAATTCTACACAGAGGATGAGCTTTACACGATTATTGAGCGCAATGCGCGCAAGTTGGGTGCCCCTGCGGATGAGGGGGGCGCGCGTGAGATTGCGAAACGTGCGCGCGGAACGCCTCGGATCGCGGGGCGTTTGTTGCGCCGCGTTGTGGATTTCGCGGTTGTCGAGGGAGATGGCCGCGTGACCCGTGACTTGGCCGACATGGCGCTGACGCGGCTTGGCGTGGACAAGCTTGGCCTTGATGGGGCGGATCGGCGTTATTTGCGTTTGATTGCGGAAAATTATCAGGGTGGCCCAGTGGGGATTGAAACGATGTCTGCCGCCTTGTCTGAAAGTCGTGACGCGCTTGAAGAGGTGATTGAGCCGTTTTTGTTGCAGCAAGGTTTGATCCAGCGCACACCGCGTGGCCGTATGCTTGCACAAAAGGCATGGACTCATTTAGGGATGGCCGCACCGAAAGGTCCAGAACAAGCCGGGCTTTTTGGCTGAGAGTACGGGACGCTCCGCGGGGAGTTTATTTGGAAAGATGAAGATCAATGTTGGATGCATCTGAGATTGAGGCGCTCTTCACGCGCTCGGATGAACGTTATATGTTTGCGCGTTGGGGGCGGGCGATTTCGCCAGTCGTGTTCGGTGTGACAGATGAGACGCTAAAAGTGGTCAAAGGGGCGATTGAAGCTGTGTGTTTGGTGTCGAACCATCATATGGCAGAAACAGATCCCGAACTGGGCAGCAACGCGATGTTCTTCTTCTTTAATGAGTGGAGCGAGTTGCTGGACGTTCCAAAACTGGATGAGTTGGTGCCGGATTTGGCCGGGATGGTCGCGCGGGTCAGCGCGGCAGACGCTAATCAATATCGCGTCTTTCGGTTTGATGAGGACGGTGCGATCAAGGCATGCTTTACCTTTATTCGGATGGATCAACACATAAGTGATGTGCCTGCGGAGACTTTGGCGCTGAATCAAGCGGTGCAAATGATGGTGCTTTGGTCCGACCGCGCATTCATAAATGCGTCGCCTTTGGCGGTCATGGACGGTGGGGGCGTGATTGTGAAGCCTGAGGTTTCTGGGCTCTTGGCCGCAGCGTATGATGCTGTGATGCCCGTCGCGGCGACTGATCCGAGCCATGCCCTGCGTTTGGCAGCGCGTATGCCAAAAAAGCAATAGGGGCGCGGTATGCATGAATTTGGTTTGCGGGTTTATTACGAGGACACGGACCTTGCGGGGATTGTGTACTACGCCAACTACCTTCGTTTTATCGAACGTGCGCGCACAGAGTGGGTGCGCGGGCTTGGCGTTGATCAGGTTCGTTTAAAAGAAGAGGATGGCCTCGTTTTTGCTGTGCGGCGGGTGGAGGCGGATTATCTCACGCCCGCGCGTTTTGACGATGAGCTGATCGTCCGCACCACGGTAGAGCAAATGACCGGCGCGCGCATCGTTCTGAAGCAGGACGTAACACGCGGCAAAGAGTTGTTGTTCTCAGCCCAAGTCACCCTTGTTGCGCTCACTGTAGATGGTCAACCGACGAGGCTTCCAGCGAATATCCGCCGAATCGTTCATTGATTTGAGCGGATCACGAACTTGTTGCGCGCCAGATATTGGTTTTGTCGCCGATATCGTCTAAGCTATCGATCATTAAGAGCCACAAGAGTGGCCGGACTTGAGAAGAGCAGGCAAATGGAAGCAGAAACCCTTGCGATGGCGCAGGAGATTGATTTCTCCATGTGGGCGCTTTTTGCGCGCGCGACGATAACCGTAAAACTTGTGATGATCATGCTGGTCGTTGCTTCGATTTGGGCGTGGTCCATTGTGGTGCAAAAGTACATGCAGTACCGCACGGCGCGCAGAGAGCAAGCTGTGTTTGATCATGCGTTTTGGTCAGGTGAGCCGCTGGATCAGTTGTTTGAGCAAATAGGCGCGCAGCCCAGTGGAGCGTCAGAAAAGATTTTTGCGGCGGGAATGACCGAATGGCGCCGTTCACATCGTGTGGATGGTGGTTTGATCGCAGGGGCACAAAGTCGAATTGACCGCTCTATGGATGTGGCGATTGCAAAGGAAGCCGAAGAGCTGCAAGCGGGCCTGTCTGTGCTCGCGACTGTTGGCTCTACAGCACCTTTTGTCGGACTGTTTGGTACGGTTTGGGGCATTATGAATGCCTTTATCGAGATCGCAGAAGCGCAAAACACCAATCTGGCCGTCGTTGCACCGGGTATTGCGGAGGCGCTTTTGGCGACGGGTTTGGGCCTGCTCGCAGCGATCCCCGCGGTGATTTATTACAATAAGTTCAGTGCGGATAGTGATCGTATCGTTGGGGGGTATGAAGCATTTGCCGATGAATTTGCCACTATTTTATCCCGTCAGTTGGACAGTTAAGCCATGGGTGCGGGCGTTATTCAAAAAGACGGTGGCGGTGGCAAGCGACGTCGGCGGCTTGGTGGACGCGCAAAGCCAATGGCAGAAATCAATGTAACGCCGTTTGTGGATGTCATGCTGGTTTTGTTGATCATCTTTATGGTCGCGGCTCCTTTGATGACTGTGGGCGTGCCTGTGGAACTGCCGAAAACGGCAGCGGGTGCTTTGCCGTCGGATGCGGAAGAGCCTTTGACGGTGACTATTGCTGCGGATGGGCGGATTTTGATCCAAACTACGGAAACGCAAAGCGCGGAATTGGTGACAAAGCTGCAAGCCATTGCTGCGGAGCGTGCGAGTACGCGGGTGTATCTGCGCGCGGACGGCGCTGTTGCGTATGAGCAGGTCGTTCAAGTTATGGGCGCTTTGAATGCAGGCGGATTTAGCGACATCGGCCTTGTGACAGATACCGGCGGTCCTGAGCTCAACGCCGATCTCGCGGATAACTAGGGCGCGCGCGGTGCAAAAGAGCACCTATATCTCAGCAGGCGGACATGCGCTGCTGCTCGGCTATGCCTTGTTTGGTGGTTTGTTTGACGCAGAACCTCTTGAGCTGCCGACAATGGATATCTCTGTTATTTCCGAAGCGGAGTTCGCAGCGCTTACCGCACCTGCGCAGCCTCCCGATGTTGAGCCCATTGCGCCAGAGCCTGTGCTGAGTGCGCCAGAGCCAGAGCCGGACCCAACACCCGTTGTGCCAGTTCCGGAACCTGCGCCAGAACCCACGCCCGAGCCGCCACAAATCGTAGTGCCCGAACCGATCCCTGAACCTGTCATCGCGCCAGAGCCTGTTCCCGAACCTGTGGTCGAACCAGCGCCTGAGCCAGAAGCGGTGGTTATTCCCGACGTAGCCCCTGATACGTCGTTGCGTCCCAAACCGCGTCCTGCAGACCGGGTTGCGCCGGAAGCGGTGGCCGCGCCTGAGCCGGATGTTGCAATCGACAATACGGCGCAAGAAGCGACGCAACCTGATGAAAACGCAGAACAGGTGGTTGAGGAGCAGTCCGAAACGGCACCGGAAGAGGCGGCAACTGAAATTGTGACGGAGGCAGAACAGCCCTCAGCGTCGGCCCCAACATCAACCACGCGCTCTAGATCGAGACCACGAGAGAACGCTGCTGCACCTCAGCCTGATACATCAGCGGCGGTGAATGCGGCGTTGGCGGAAGCTTTAGGCGAACCAGCGGCAAGCGACGAAACCAGCGGACCCACGCTGACGGCGGGTGAGACCAACGCACTGCGCCTTGCAGTGCAAAACTGTTGGGTGGTCGATGTGGGCAGTCAGGCTGCGAATGTCACCGTTGTGATTGGTTTGTCGATGGATGTGCGTGGCAAAGTTACGCCCGGCAGCTTGCGACTTGTAAGTTCTACGGGGGGTGAAGGGTCTGCAGTGGAAACTGCCTTCCAATCTGCGCGCCGCGCGATTTTGCGTTGTCAGAAGGAGGGCTATGATCTTCCTGAGGACAAATACGAGCAATGGAAAGAGATCGAGATGACCTTCAATCCCAAAGATATGCGCATCAGATGAGTCTCATTGGACACAACACCTAGGCAAGCACATGCCGATGGGCCTTAAAACCCTTTTTTATAACGCACATACACCGTAGAGTGTGGAAAAAAGAAAAAGCAGGACAGGCAATGACCTTGAGATTAGTTATCGCAGTTTTAGCAATGTGCGCATTGCCATACGCAGCGCTCGCACAAAGTGGCCCACTTCGCATTGAAATCACCGAGGGTGTGGTGGAGCCAATGCCATTCGCAGCACCCAATTTTGTCGCGGAAAGTTCTGCGGCCAATGAGTTTGCAGAACGGCTCGCGCGGGTGGTTGTCAGTGATCTCGCCGGCACAGGGTTGTTTCGGGAGGTGTCGCGTGATGCCTACATCAGCCAGTTCACAAGTTTTGACGCACCTGTGCAATATGCCGATTGGAAGGCGATCAACGCACAAGCCTTGTTGACAGGGGCGGTGAACGTCAACGGCTCTAATCTAAGCGTGAAGTTTCGCGTGTATGATGTGTTTTCTGGCGCTGAGCTTGGCTCTGGTCTGCAATTTGCGGGCACCACGCAGGGATGGCGCCGGATGGCGCATAAAGTCGCGGATCAAGTCTATGCGCGTATCACAGGTGAGGATCCATATTTCGACAGTCGTGTCGTTTATGTGTCCGAGCAAGGGCCGAAAGACAACCGCCGCAAGCGTCTTGCGATCATGGACTATGACGGCGCGAATGTGCAGTTTCTGACGGGGTCCGAGCATCTTGTTCTTGCGCCGCGCTTTTCGCCCACAGGTGATCGTGTGCTCTATACGTCTTACGAGACAGGCTTTCCACGCATTTACGTCTTAGATGTTGGCAATGTGAAACGCCGTGTTCTGGAAAGCCAAGAAGCCTCCATGAGCTTCGCACCGCGCTTTTCGCCTGATGGTCGTACCGTCGTTTATTC
>JAHEGL010000086.1 GCA_024645145.1 Planktotalea sp. | reverse complement strand
GTCGCTCTCGAAATCAAAGACGATCAAATGACGCTCGATTTTACGGGATCAGCGCCGCAATGCGCAGGGCCTGTAAATATTGCGCTGGCAACGACGGTCGCGACAGCCTATGTCGCGGTGAAACACATCTTTCCCGCATTGCCCGCCAACGCCGGTGTGATGCGTCCGATTGATGTGATTGTGCCTGAGGGGTCGCTTCTATCTGCAGAGTTTCCAGCGCCTACAGGTGGGTATACGGAAACAATTTTGCGTATGATTGATGTGGTGTTTTCCGCCTTCGCCAAGGCGGCCCCAACGCGCGTCGTCGCGAATGCTTATGGTACGATTAACGCGCTGTCGATTGCGGGAAAACGCGCGAACGGGCAACCTTGGGTGATGTTCAGCTTTTATGGCGGAGGGCATGGTGGATCTGTCGAAACCGATGGGTTGAATCACGGAAATGCGCCTATTTCGACAGCAACAATCCCGCCGATGGAAATCCTTGAGGCGGCCTATCCGGTGATGTTTCGAACATGGGGCCTCCGCGCAGATAGCGGCGGGCACGGCACACAGCGAGGCGGTGTCGGAGCAATCTACGAAATTGAAGTTCTGGAGGACAACGGTGCCGAAGCCTTCTTGTTTGGAGAGCGTGGGAAATTCGCGCCCAAAGGCATTGCACAGGGAGAAGAGGGCGCAATGAATGTCTTTTCTTATGAGCAAGATGAGGGTTGGCAAAACCCGCCGCTGGTCTCCAAGATGCGCGGCATAAAATTGCGCCAAGGCCAAGCTGTTTGTTTGGAAACCCCAGGTGGGGGGGGGTATGGCCCTGCATCGGCGCGCGCGGCGTGTGATATTGCGCGTGACGTTGCGCGCGGACTGGTTAGCGCCAAGGCGGCGGATCAAGCCTATGGCACCGATTGGCGCGAGGCGGGATCATGAGCAAGCGTATGATTGGTGTCGATGTTGGCGGCACATTTACAGATGTATTCGTTTTGAATGAAGACGAGGGCACAGCCACGGTTGCTAAAGTGCCCACAACACGCCCTGATCAATCGGGCGGTTTTTTGGATGGGATCAAACGTGAGGTTGCTGACCTCAGTGATGTTTCGGTGGTTGTGCATGGCACGACGGCGGGAACGAACGCTTTGCTGGAGCGCAAAGGTGCCAAGACAGGCGTGATCTGTACGAGCGGCTTGCGTGATGTTTTGGAAATGCGTCGTCGCGATAGGCCGCGTACTTGGGGTTTGCGCGGTGATTTTGACCCTGTTGTGGATCGGCGCAACCGTTTGGAAGTGCCTGAACGGACATTAGCGGATGGCTCTATCCGAACACCGGTGGACATAGATGCGGTGCGCGATGCTGCGCAACAATTACAGCGTGATGGGTGTGCGGCGGTCGCGATCTTGTTTGCAAACGCTTATGCCAATCCCACGAACGAAGCATCGGCCGTGGCGGCTGTACGTGACATCTGGCCGAATGCGCATGTCTCGGCGAGTCACGAAATTCTTCCGGAAATTCGTGAGTTCGAACGCTTTTCCACAACAGCTTTGAATGCCTATTTGCAGCCTGAAATCTCTGGCTATCTGGGTCGGTTGGAAACTGCTCTGCGCGATGGCGGCTTTGATGGCGAATTCATGATCGTGCAATCCAATGGTGGCGTGATGGCAGTTGATACCGCATGTAAATTGCCAGTGCGCACAGCGTTGTCTGGCCCCGCAGCGGGTGTCATTGCGGCGGGCTACATTGCTGGGTCTGCTGGTTTTGACAATGTGATTACTGGCGACATGGGGGGTACTAGTTTTGACGTGTCATTGATCCACAATGGCCAATCCATTTTGTCACCACAAACGTCGATAGATTTTGGTATGGTTGTGCGCGCACCGATGATTGAGATCACGACAATCGGTGCTGGCGGTGGTTCAATTGCTTGGGTCGACAAGGGTGGGTTGTTGAATATTGGCCCTGAAAGCGCTGGTTCTAACCCCGGTCCTGTGGCTTATGGTTTGGGCAATGATCGCCCTACAGTGACTGACGCAAATGTCGTTTTAGGGCGCATTGATCCGGACGATCCGATTGGTGGAAAATTGGAACGGCTTGATGTGGAAGCCGCGTCTCATGCGATTGATGTCCACGTCGCAAGCCCTTTGGGGCTGACGACTTTGCAAGCGGCGGAAGCGATTTTAACTGTGGCGAACAGCCGGATGGCCGGAGCGATCCGTTTGGTGGGGATCGAACGTGGATTTGACCCAAAACGCTTTGCGTTTATGCCGTTTGGTGGGGGTGGCGCGCTTCATGCTGGTGCGATGCTTGCAGAGACCGGGATCGCGCGCGCGATTGTGCCGCGGTACCCTGGTGTGACCTCTGCAATGGGGTGTGTCATCGCGGATATGCGACAGGACTTCGTGCAAACGATTAACACTTTGGTCACAACGCTGGATGCGGATGCACTTGCCAGTTTCATGCAAGCACATGTGGATCAGGGCATGGCCTTGCTTGATGCGTCGCGCACTAAATTTGACAGCCGCGAGCTGAGTTTTGAGTTGGACATGGCCTATATTGGTCAAACCCACACGGTGCCCGTGCCGATCATTGTCGAGGTGATTGATGGTCAGGTTGTCGTGCCAACGAAAGAGCAAATCGAAACAGCGTTCGATGCTGCCTACCAAGCAAGTTTTGGACGTCTGCTCAACGGCGGCGTGCGTCGTATTTTGAACCTGCGCAGTGCGGTGACCGGCAAAAGACCCAAGTTTGATCTCGCGACCTTGGCACCAAATGGGGGGGGGCGTGTTGAAGCGGTTTCGCATCGCCGCGTACATTTCGGCACAAAGTGGCATGAAACTGCAATTTATGACCGCCTAAATTTGCCCGTCGACACCGTGATCAAAGGCCCGGCAATTCTCACACAGCCCGATACGACAGTGCTAATTGAGCCTGACCTGCAAGGGCGCGTTGATGCCTTCGGCAATACGATTATCGAGACACAAAAGGTGGCGTTATGAGTGACCCAAGAAATTGGGATTTGTCCCGTACAGCCTTGCTCAGTATTGATCTGCAAAACGACTTTATACACCCTGAGGGAGCTTATGGCAGGGCAGGTCAATCAGTGGCCTCGATTGCTGCTTTACCTGATCGGGTGGCACCTTTGATCGCGGCGTTGCGCGCGCAGGGGGGGCGCTATTTCTCTGCGCAGTTTACCTTGGTGCCAGACTGCGACGGCGCGCCATTGATTGCGCCACACTTGAAAGAGCTGCGACCCTTTCTTGGCAAAGGCGACTTTGCGCCAGGGTCGTTTGGCCACACGGTTGTGGACACCTTACATCCAGCGGATTTTGTTGTGGAAAAGGTTGCTTATTCTGCCTTTTACCAAACGCGCCTTGAATACATCATGCGCGCTGTTGGGGTGGAAAACCTGATTGTCTGCGGGATCGTTACCAATGGCGGTGTTGCCTCGACCCTGCGCGACGCACATCTGCGTAATATCGAAACGGTCATGCTCACTGATGGATGCGCGGCTTTCAACCAAGACGTTCATGATGCGACGCTCTTATCGCTTGGGACGGTCACACATCAGATAAGTTGTGCAGATGCGCAAAAATGGTTGGAGGGTGCAGCATGAGCTTGAAAACCCGTTTGCAAAGCAACAAGATTTTGATGGCCCCTGGTGTTTATGATGGCTTGAGCGCGGCACTGGCTACCGATGCCGGGTTTGAGGCGCTTTATCTAAGCGGGGCCGCAGTAGCCTATACGCGGTTAGGCCGCCCGGACATAGGGCTCAGCACGGCAAGCGAGATGGCGGACACAATGGCGCTGATTGCCGACCGCACGCCTTTGCCTGTGATTATTGATGCGGACACAGGGTTTGGAAACGCGCTGAACACACAACGCACGATGCGAGTTTATGAGCGTGCGGGTGCTTCGGCTTTGCAGCTAGAGGATCAAACCTATCCCAAGCGGTGCGGGCACCTTGCAGATAAAGCGCTGATCTCAAGCGCTGAAATGGCGGGCAAGATTGCTGCAATGGCTGATGCGCGCGCAAGTGAAGACACTTTGATCATTGCGCGCACCGACGCTATCGCCGTGGAGGGGTTTTCTGCGGCTCTTGATCGTGCGCAGACCTATATTGAAGCAGGTGCTGACGTGTTGTTTATTGAGGCCCCACAGACGCGCGCGCAACTTGAAACCATAGGAACGCAATTTTCAGCACGTATCCCGTTACTCGCGAATATGGTGGAAGGGGGCGCGACACCGATTACGGGCGCTGATGATCTAGAAAAAAAAGGGTTTTCAATCGTTATTTTCCCAGGCGGGATTGTGCGTGCATTGGCGCGTACCGCGAAAGACTATTATCAAAGCTTGCTAAGCAGTGGATCGAACAAACCGTTTGCAGAGCGCATGTTCGATTTTGATAGTTTAAACGATGTGATCGGCACGAAAGAACAATTGGAACGCGGCGCGCGATACGCCGCTGACGAGTGAGTTTCTAACAAGACTGAGATCGTGCATTAAAAGCCCATTGCGGCACCGTCTTTGCGCGGGTCTGAACCGGCGGCATATCCTCGATCATCGAGCCGACAAATTAACTGCGCACCGCCAAAGCCAAAGGCGTTGTCAGGGGATTCAAGCGAGATCTCGTGTCCCATTGCAGACAGCGCCGTAATTGTTGCGCTGGGCATCGTATCTTCACACGCGACGCTCAACCCTTTGACAAATCGCCAGCGCGGTGCATCAACCGCCATTTGCGGATCCTGTTTCCAAAGTTGGGTGCGCAGTACCATTTGCACATGCCCTTGGGCCTGCATTGGGCCGCCCATCACACCAAAGCTCATGATTGGGCCGTTTGGCCCTTTTAAAAAACCCGGAATGATCGTTTGGAATGGTCGCTTGTTTGGCCCGACGCAATTTTGATTGCTTGGATCTGTCGAGAAACCGGCACCGCGATTCTGAAGAGCGATGCCAGTGCCCGGCACGACAACGCCAGAGCCAAATCCCGCATAATTCGACTGAATGAACGATACCATCATGCCAGACGCGTCTGCGGCGCTCAGATAGACCGTGCCACCATTTTTGGGCGCTCCAATATTAAAGTCTTGCGCCTTGTCTGGATCGATCAGAGCCGCGCGGGTCGCGAGGTAGGTTTCATTCAAAAGATCAGACGCTGACACATCTGTCATATGTTCGGGATCAGCGACAAAATTTTCAACATCCACTAGGGCAAGCTTGATGGCTTCAATCTGAAGATGAAACGCGCGTGGGTCATCGGCGTCAAGCTCTCGAACAGATGTGTGGGATAAAATGCCTAGCGCCATAAGTGCCGCGATCCCCTGACCGTTTGGCGGGATTTCATGCAGCTCCACATCATCAAATTTTTGAGCAATGGTGCCGCACCAATCTGGCTTGTGTGCGGCCATGTCTTCAAGCGCAAGAGCGGCGCCATGTTGCGTTGCAAAATCACAGATCGTTTGGGCCAAGGGCCCTTTGTAAAACGCCTCGCCCTTTGTATCTGCAATTTGCTTAAAGGTCTTGGCTAAGGGCTTGTTTATGAACCGCTCGCCTGTTTTTGGGGGGTGGCCGTTGGGCAAAAAGGCTTCTGCAAACCCCGGATATTCGCCAAGTTCAACGGCGGCGCGCTGCCAAAGTTGGGCAATCACGGGCGTCACGATAAAACCGTTTTGCGCGTAATCGATCGCTGGTTCAAACAGCTCGCTAAATGGCAAAGCGCCAAACCGGTCTGACAATGCCACCCAAGCGGAGACGGCTCCGGGTACTGTCACGCTTTCCCAGCCTCGGAATGGCATTTCTTTGTGCTGTGCAAATCGCTCTGGTGTCCAAGCCGCGGGGGAGCGTCCTGAGGCGTTGAGGCCATGCAATTCTTTTCCATCCCAGACAATTGCAAAGGCGTCAGATCCAACGCCGTTTCCGGAGGGTTCGACAAGGGTTAGTGTAATCGCTGTGGCAATCGCTGCATCCACCGCATTGCCGCCGCGCTTGAGCATCGTCAGACCTGCTTGCGCGGCCAAAGGATGGGACGTTGCAACCATGTTATCTGCGAAAACTGCTGAGCGACGCGATGGGTAGTGATGGTTCGCACGAAATTCCATGAGACTACTTTCTTTCAAGTTATGTGTTGGATTGAAGTGCGTTCAAAGCCCGTCAATCAAGTGTTTCGCCATCATCATGTGGACGCCTTTTTCACGATTGACCGTCTGTGTGATACGCAAATCACCAGCCAAGCTACACAGCATATAGGCGTCTTCAGCGCTGATGCCGGCACGTTGGGAAACAAGTGTGATCATATCACGCAAAGCCATCTCAACGCAGACCTCAAGGTCAGGTGCCATGCCCATCGTGATGTAATGGGTTGTGGTCTCTGCTTGTGGATAGCTGAGCCCCTTGTCTTTTAGAACTGTGAGGCGAAACCGTCCGCGCAGCGCAGTTTCGATCGCCGTGACGCAGACTTCGCCATCGCCTTGCGCACCGTGACCATCGCCACATGAAAATAACGCGCCTTCAGCAAAGACAGGCAGATAAAGTGTTGTGCCCGCAATCAGTTCTTTATTGTCGAGATTGCCACCATGAACCCTAGGTTCAATCGTTGAAATGCGGCCCCAAGCTGGGGGCGGCGCGACGCCCATCACACCAAAAAAGGGGGAAAGCTCTAATTCTAACCCCCAAGGCAATGTTGCGATACCACGCTTTGCATCAAGCGGGATGATGGTTTGGTGTTGGTTGGGGAAATCGTTTGGCAGCGTGCCTTTCAACGGACCAAAGAAGTTGAATCCCCAGTCTTGGCGCAGCGACACGTCCAATATGTCAACTTGCAAGACATCACCGGGCAAAGCACCTGAAACGGCGACGGGACCCGTTAGAATGTGACCCGGCATCGCAGGAACGCCAGCAGCATGTAATTCAAGAAGCTCCGGCGGAACTTGGAAGCCGAAGCTGGGTAAATTCTGGGGGCCGCCGGAAATGGTGTCGATTGTAATCTCGGCGCCACTTTCTATTGTCATTACCGGCGCGAGCGTTGCGTCGAAATAGCCCCAATGGCAAGTTTCAGTCGATGCGTTCAATGTTTGATGTGTCATAGCGTACGTCCTCGATCTACTGACTTTCGGCCAAGATCGTTTCAATCAAAACTTGCACTCTCAACGCTTCATCCAATGTTGCCAAGCGGTTCGGTTTGCCCTGTAAGCATAGCGCGAGGTGATCCAATTGGGCTTTCAAGCCGGTGGTTCTAGGATCGGCTGGTGTGTCTCCAGTTGGTATGAAATCACCGCCCGAGGATACGGCGTCATTCGAAAAGTTGGAAATACGTCGGCTGGTTTTTGAACCTTTGATGGTGACTTCTTGTCTGTCAGGCTGCGCACCGCCGACACTGCCCATAAGCGTCACAGGTAGCCCTTCGGCGTTTATTAATCGCGCTGCAACATGGGTTTCGCACAAGTTCGACTGTTCTGGGTAAGTCGAATGCGCCCAGATCAATTCCAAAGGTCCAAGAACACGTTCACTAAAGAACAAGAAATGCGAGATCACCTCACGGGTCATGCCGCCCTCATCGCGAAAACGGAGCCAGTCTGCCGCCTTTTGCCATTCGCGCGGCCAATTTGCGTAAGTCACGATGATATCAACGCCCAAGAGATGACCCAACGCGCCTGTTGCGATTGCATCGGACACGTCTCGCAAAGGGGCGCCGGCGGCTTGTGTGAAGTTGACAGCAGCAGGCACGCCCAAAGCTTTAAGCGCCGTGACCATTTCGCGGCTTTCGTCCACGTCAATGCCCAGAGGTTTCTCAAGGAAAACGGCTTTGCCTTGTTGCGCGGCAGCAATCGCATAGGCCTTGCGCGGCGCTGGCGGGCAGGCAAGATAGACAAGATCGGCATGTGCAATGGCATCTTCAGCACTTAGCGTTCGATGTGCTGTGGGAGCCATTTTTTTGGCGGTTCCACAGGCGATCGGATCTGGGTCCCAAATTGCACTGACAGCAAATTCTGGGTGAAGCGACATATTCTCAAGCATACGCTGTCCCAT
>JAHEGL010000083.1 GCA_024645145.1 Planktotalea sp. | reverse complement strand
TGGTTCGCTGACACACCAGGTACATCGGACACCAACGGCTTTACGCGGCAAAATTGGTGGGGACCTGTTGGTGAGGAATGTAAAATGCTGCGCGACCGCGCGGGTATCATCGATATCTCCAATTTTGCAAAATACATCTGCAAAGGAGCGGGTGCCGCGGATTGGCTGAATGCTATTTTCGCAAACACCATGCCCAAAACTGTAGGACGCTCTTGCCTCACCCCGCTCATCGGTAAACGCGGTGGTGTCGCGGGAGATTTCACGGTGACAAAACTGGCGGAGGACGAGTTCTGGATCATCGGTTCAGGCATGGCCGAGCGCTATCACAAACGCTTTTTCAAACAGGTGCCGCTGCCAGAAGGTACTGCTTTTGAAAGCAAAACAAACGACATTTGTGGTTTCAACATTGCTGGCCCAAAGTCGCGCGAAATGCTGCAGCGCATGACAAATGCGTCACTTGCCAATGAGGACTTCCCGTTCATGCGTTCGCAACGCATCGAACTTGCAGGTGTTGATGTTCTCGCGCTGCGTGTCAGCTTTACAGGGGATCTGGGCTGGGAGCTACACTGCGCCGAAGCCGATCAAGCGCGTCTATACGATGCGCTTCTGACTGTGAGCCAAGAGTTTGGCGCTGGTCCTGTTGGCGGGCGCGCATTGATGAGTTTGCGAGTGGAAAAGGGCTATGGTTCGTGGAGCCGCGAATATAGCCCCGAGTATTTCCCGCAAGAAGTCGGTTTGGATCGTCTTTGCAAAATGGAAAAGGACTTCCTTAACAAAAACGCGGTGCAACGAACGCTTGGACAGGACGCTCGCGAACACATGGTGCTTTTGCATCTGAACGAAGCAGATGTGACGGCCTCGAACGCAGATGCAACTGGGGGTGAACCAATCTTCAAAGATGGCAAAGGCGTCGGGCGCGTTACGTCTGGCACATATGGTTACAGCGTCGGGATGAGCCTCGCACTTGGTTTTGTAAAAGACGCGACAGCCGGTGACGAAGTCGAAGTCATGGTGCTTGGCCAACCACACCGCGCCAAAATCCTAAAAGAACCACCCTTTGATCCCAATGGAACCCGCCTGCGCGCTTAAGCCTTGTCTTCCTCTCTCCAAAAATATCCCGGGGAAATTTGCCTTAGGGCAAATGGGGGCAGAGCCCCCTCTGTCTGGTAGGGTGCGTGGTGGCACGCACCCTTCTCACTTCCTAAGGGCGTTCGCTTTTCTCGAACTTCGCAAGCATGGCGCTGAAGTCTTTGCCCGAACCATCCTCATCTTCCACAAATTGCGCATAAAGCGCCTGCGCCATAGCACCCATAGGCGTATCGGCTTTGACAGCAATCGCGGCTTCTTGTGACAAGCGCAAATCTTTAAGCATTAATTCGGCTGCAAATCCGGGCTTATAGTCATTGTCCGCAGGGCTTTCAGGGCCGACGCCGGGTGCTGGGCAGTAGGCGTTCATGCTCCATGAATAACCTGATGAAGTGCTGACGACATCAAACATTTTCTGGCGGTCCAACCCCAATTTATCCGCCAAAGCAAAGCTTTCACAGGTCGCGATCATTGTGGCCCCCAAGATCATATTGTTGCAAATCTTCGCCGCTTGCCCATTGCCCGATGCACCGCAATGCACGCTTTTCTGACCCATAATCTCAAAAAGCGGCAAGGCTTTGGCATAGCCATCGTCGGTTCCGCCAACCATAAATGTCAAAGTGCCCGCAGAGGCCCCGCCAATGCCGCCCGACACAGGCGCGTCTAGAGATAAGGTTCCAGTCGCTGTACAAAGTTCAGCAACTGCTCGCGCGCTCTCAACATCAACGGTGGAGCAATCAAGAAAGACCGCACCTTGACGCATCGCGGGAACCACTTCATCCGCGACATTGCGCAAAATCGCACCATTTGGTAACATTGTAATGACTATGTCAGCATCTTTTGCCACTTCTTGTGCGCTGGCGACATTTTGAACGCCGTTTGCTATCTTGCCGGCCACGTCAAAGCCCAAGACGCTGTGACCTGCAGCTGCCAAATTGGCGGCCATCGGCCCGCCCATATTTCCAAGCCCGATAAATCCGATTTTCATGGCTGTGTTGTCCTCTTCAAACGTCAGCTTTTCTTTGCCCAAAGGGCGCAGCATGAAAGAGACATCAACAGCAGGTACCTTGTCCAGAGCATGTTTCCATTTTGGCGCGCGGTCTTTGTCGATGATTGCCGCGCGTATGCCCTCCAGAAAATCGCCATGTTCCATCGCACGATACGTAAAGCGATATTCCAGCTCTAGCGCGCGTTCGATGTCTTTCGCGCTGCGTAAGCGGTGGATCATTTCTACAGTTACAGCCATCGCTAGGGGAGAGTTTCGGCTGATGGCTTTCAGTGCTTTTTTGGCGAAATCAGACTCATCGTTTTGAAGGTTGCGAACAATATCATCCAAGCTTTCACCGCAAAAACAGGTGTCGATTTCCTCCATATGCTCGGCGAAATTTGAAGCGGGAGGATCTTTAAGCGCGCTCATAACCGGCGCAAGCTGACCCGTCTCACAAAGGGATTTCTTCAAATCATCCCATGCGGCTTCTGGGACAAAGTGATCCGCAAAACCAGCTAGGATAGCGTCGCCTGGACCCATCCGCGCTGTTGTCAGGCCGAAATACTCCCCCAATCGTCCGGGCGCGTGTGCGAGCAACAAAGATCCGCCGACATCTGGTACCAAACCGATTCCACATTCAGGCATCGCGATACGGCTGCCTTCTGCGACGATACGGTGCGATGCGTGGCATCCAATCCCAACGCCACCGCCCATTGTGAACCCTTGCAAAAAGGTGACAATGGGCTTGCCATAGGCTGCCAATCTTGCGTTCAAACGATATTCATCGCGCCAAAAGCCTTGGCCGAAACTAAAATCACCCGCACGTCCTGTGTCATAAAGCTGTGCGATATCACCCCCGGCACAAAAGGCTTTTGACCCCTGCGCATCGATGACCACCAAGGCGACATCAGGATCGTCTGCCCAATCGCATAAAGCCTGATCAATCTCGCGCACCATATCATAGGTCAGCGCGTTCAAGGCACCAGGACGGTTCAGGGTGATTTGGCCAGCTTTGCCGTTAACACGGATGTGGATGTCGTTCATGTACAGATCCTTATCGTCTTGTGTCTGGTTTTCTGGCTTTGTGTGACGCTTTGGAGGCGTAAGGGCAACACATTGCACGCAATATCGCATCTCCAAGCGTGGTACACGTTGTGAATCAATGGGGCCAAACACTACCTTGTGTCTCACTCACTTGGGGTGAACATCATGGAGCGCACTGCCACGCGCATCACTATCGCAGCGGCGACACGGCAACGGCCGCGTATGCTTTCAGACCTTCTTCAGTCTTTGCAGGCCTTGGATGTGCCGCAAGGGGCTGATTTGTCGTTTGTTTTTGTTGAAAATGATACCACTTTAAATATCCAAGCAGAGGTGGACGCGTTTTATAAGCGTACGGGATGGCCAGCAGTGGCTGTATTAGAGCCAAACTTGGGGATCTCACATGCCCGCAATAAGGCGATTGAAGTCGCCCTGGCGAGCGGTTCCGACTGGCTTGCTTTCGTGGATGATGACGAACAAGTGCGCCATGATTGGCTTCGCATTCTTTGGGCGGGCGCGCGTGAAGCTGGTGCACAACTCGCGGGCGGCCCTGTTTTGCCAGTCGCGCCCGTGACAGGCTGTTCCGATGTCGAAACTGAGGTGCTCTCGTATTACGAGCGCGCAGCATCCGTGAATGACGCGCGCAAAGCGGCGGCAATGCAGACAGGGCGGCGGTTTGATTTAGAAACCGGCAACTGGATTGTCGATCTTCGCGCAATTGATGCAGCGGGATTGCGTTTTGATCCTGAGTTCGGCCTAAGTGGTGGTGAGGACACAGATTTCTCGCGCCGTGCACATAAAGCTGGTGTGACCTTGGCATGGGTGCCGAATGCGATTGTGCATGAGGAAGTGCCAAACGAGCGCTTGAGTGCGACATATATTTCAGAACGCGTGCGTGCGCAAAGTATCACTAAGTTTCAGATGATGATGATTGAAAAGCCTGGCACCGCAAAGTTGAGTGCTTGTGTTCAAATCGCAGCCAAAGGTCTGTCTGGTATGACGCGTATTATTCTGTCGCCAATTTTGGGACGTTATAGTTATTTTCGCGGCGTTCGCTCACTTGGAATCGCGCAAGGCTTTTGGGCAGGTTTGCGCGGCGAAGGACAAGCGCGTTATACGCAAGTCACGGGCGAATAAGTGAGCGGCCCTGCGGGGCGAGTTTATATTGAAAAATGAAGATTTAAGGCGCCCCCCTTAAGATCAGGAGCGCGCCTACGTTTAATCTTAGTCCATCGGCTTGAAATTAAATTCGCCGCCTTGCTTAATGCCTGATGGCCAGCGCGCCGTTACGGTTTTGGTGCGTGTGTAGAATTTGAAAGCATCCGGGCCGTGCTGGTTGAGATCGCCAAAGACTGACTTTTTCCAGCCCCCAAACGTGTGGTAAGCCAAAGGCACGGGGATTGGCACGTTAATACCAATCATACCTACGTTGATACGGCTGGCAAAGTCACGCGCGGCGTCGCCGTCACGGGTGAAGATCGCAGTGCCGTTGCCATACTCGTGATCCATCGCCAATTTAAGCGCTTCCTCATAAGAACCAGCGCGCACAGTAGACAAAACAGGGCCGAAGATTTCGTATTTGTAGATGTCCATTTCGGGTGTGACGTTGTCAAAGAGGTGTGGACCAACGAAGAAGCCGTCTTCATAACCTTGCAAATTAAAGTTGCGGCCATCGACGACAAGATTTGCACCTTGATCAATGCCAGTTTGCACCAAACGTTCGATGTTGGCTTTCGCAGTGGACGTGACGACTGGGCCGTAATCCACATCATTGCCAGCGGTGTATGGCCCGACTTTCAGCTTCTCGATTTTGGGAACGAGCGCTTCAATCAAACGATCAGCCGTATCTTCACCAACTGGAACTGCGACGGAAATTGCCATGCACCGTTCGCCCGCAGCGCCGTAGCCGGCTCCGACCAAAGCGTCAGCGGCTTGCTCCATGTCTGCGTCAGGCATGATGATCATGTGGTTCTTTGCGCCGCCAAAACACTGCACGCGTTTGCCTTTCGCGCATCCCGTCGCGTAGATATATTCTGCAATTGGCGTTGAGCCAACGAAGCCGACGGATTGAATAATCTCGTCGTGCAAAATCGCATCAACGGCTTCTTTGTCACCGTTTACAACTTGCAAAACACCCTTTGGAAGACCTGCTTCCTCGAGCAATTCCACCAGCATCAAAGGAACGGATGGATCACGCTCGGAAGGCTTCAAAATGAAGGAGTTGCCACATGCAATCGCGGGCGCGAACATCCACATTGGGATCATCGCGGGAAAGTTGAATGGAGTGATCCCTGCTGTAACACCAAGGGCTTGGCGCATGGAGTACATGTCGATGCCAGGGCCAGCACCGTCCGTGTATTCGCCCTTAAGCAATTCAGGTGCTCCGATGCAGTATTCCACAACCTCTAGACCGCGCTGAACGTCACCTTTGGCATCTGGTATCGTTTTACCATGTTCACGGCTCAACGCTTCTGCAAGCTTGTCCATATCGCGGTTTAGCAATCCAACGAAGGCCATCAACACGCGTGCACGGCGCTGCGGGTTTGTTGCAGCCCAGCTGATCTGTGCTTCAGCCGCGATCGCCACGGCGTTTGCCATTTCTTCGCCATTGGCGAGCGGAACTTTGGCCTGCACTTCGCCAGTTGCCGGGTTAAAGACGTCTGCGAAACGGCCGGATGTACCTTTGACGTGCGCGCCGCCGATATAATGTGTGAGTTCTTGCATTGGGAATCCTCCTAATTCACTGGTGCTGTGTTTAGCCTTGCAAAAACGCCCTGAAAAGACGCAAAAAGCCCAAAAGGTTTTGCATTTTTGCAAAGGCGGTAGCATGGCAGACAATTGGGATGATTTGCGCGTATTCTTAGGGGTAGCGCGAGGGCAAAGTCTTTCGGCTGCGGGGCGAATCCTCAAGATTGACCCTGCGACTGTGGGCCGTCGTATCGCACGGCTTGAACAAACTTTGGGCATAGCCCTTTTTGCCAAATCGCCCCTTGGATATGAACTGAGCGCAGCAGGAACACGCCTTTTGCCTTTGGCTGAGCAAGCTGAACAAACTATGGGGGCGGCGAATGATTTGCTGGGCTTTCAAGGTTTGCAAGGGCAGGATATCAGCGGCAGCATTCGTATCGGTGCTCCGGATGGCTGTGCGAACTATTTGCTCCCACAGGTTTGTGCACAGATTGTTGCGCAAAACCCAGAACTCGATATCCAGATCGTGGCCTTGCCTCGTGTTGTGAACCTCTCCAAACGTGAAGCGGATATGGCGATTACCGTAAGTGCGCCAACGGCTGGACGGCTCACAGTCCAAAAATTGAGTGATTACCGACTTCATCTCGCGGCGGCGCCTGATTATTTACAAGAACGTCCTGCGCTGAGCAGCCTTGCGGATCTTAGTCAGCATCGTATGATTGGCTATATCCCCGACATGATCTTTGACAAAGAACTCGACTATCTTGGTGCTTTAGGGGTGGAGCGCGTGCCGCTCGCCTCAAACTCGGTCTCGGTGCAATTTAATGCAATCCGTCAGGGCGCAGGACTTGGCATCGTACATGACTTTGCATTGCCGGCCGCGCCAGAATTACGCCGAGTGTTGAGCGATGAAATCAGTCTGACACGAAGCTTTTATTTGGTGCGACATAGCTCGGACCGCCGTTTGCAACGTTTGAACAGATTTGCCGAGGCTTTGGTCACGGGCATTCGCGCAGAAATTGCACGGCTTGAAGCATGGAGTCCTGAGCGGTGTGAACCTCAAGCTTGACTCAATGTCGCTTTGCGGGAACTCTGGGGGCCTTCACATATAAAAGGACACGTGCCTATGTTGGTCCAGCAAATCCTTAATTCCAAAGCCAGCAATGACGTTGTGACAGTTGCGCCTGGTACGTTAGTGCGTGACGCTGCGCAAATTTTAGCAGATAAACGCATCGGTACTGTTGTGATTTCCCAAACGGGCACGACAGCTGATGGAATTTTATCAGAGCGCGATATTGTGCGCGAACTGGCAAATCATGGGGCAGGGTGCTTGGCTAAGAAGGTTGATGACTTCATGACCACAAAGCTTATCACCTGCACACGCTCGGATTCGGCTGATGATGTTTTGCATCAAATGACCGAAGGGCGCTTTCGCCACATGCCTGTGGTTGAAGATGGCAAAATGGTAGGGTTAATCACGATCGGCGATACCGTCAAAGCACGCCTGAGCGAACTTGCGATGGAGAAAGACGCGCTGCAAGGGATGATCATGGGGCATTAATTTGTATCAAATGCAGGTTCGGACTTGCGTCCCCTGACGCAATAATGTTGCGTGCACCCCAAGAAATTCTGGAGCACAACTATGCGCGTAGGCCTATATCCCGGCACTTTTGACCCTGTCACCCTTGGCCATATCGATATCATTCGTCGCGCCTGCGGCTTGGTGGACAAGCTTGTCATCGGCGTGGCGATCAATCGAGACAAGGGACCGCTGTTTTCGCTCGAAGAGCGTGTTGCAATGATTGAGCAGACCTGTGCGGAGCTCAGTAGGCAAACAGGCGTTGAGATTGTGGCGCATTCCTTCGAGAAACTTTTGATTGATTGCGCACGTGACGTTGGCGCGCAGATCATCGTGCGTGGTTTGCGCGCGGTCGCTGATTTTGAGTATGAATATCAGATGGTTGGGATGAACCGCGTGCTCGACAACAGCATTGAAACCGTTTTCTTAATGGCCGAAGCGCAGCATCAGGCTATTGCGTCTAAGCTGGTAAAAGAGATCGCCCGCCTTGGGGGCGATGTGTCTCACTTTGTAACGCCTGAGGTAAACAGCGCTTTGAAAGAGCGCTTGAAATAGCGCGCTTTAACTCGCGTCGAGCGCTTCAATGATAGGTCCGAAATCGGCAGCCTTCAGGCTTGCACCGCCGACAAGGGCGCCATCGACGTTCTGAAC
>JAHEGL010000080.1:1892-8071 GCA_024645145.1 Planktotalea sp. | reverse complement strand
CAGAACATCAACACTGATTCAATGGAAATCTCGCCTGTCGCAACCGCCCAACCGATCATCGGAGGGAACGCACCAGCGGCACCACCAATAACAATGTTCTGAGGTGTCCAACGCTTGAGCCACATCGTGTAGATTACGACGTAGAAGAATATGGTGAAGCCAAGCAAACCGCCAGCAACCCAGTTTGAAGCCAAACCCAGCATGACCGTGGATAGGCCAGAGAGCGCTATGCCAAATCCGAGCGCTTCGCCTTCAGTGACTTTACCCGCAGGAATAGGACGTTTCTGCGTGCGTTTCATCACTGCGTCGATGTCTGCGTCCCACCACATATTTAGCGCGCCGGAGGCACCACCACCGACGGCAATAAACAAAATCGATGCAAAAGCAATCATTGGATGCACAGGCGTCGGCGCTGCCAAAAGCCCAACCAATGCCGTGAATACCACTAGCGTCATAACCCGCGGTTTCAAAAGCGCGAAGAAATCGCCGAAGCTTGCTTCAGGCGCTAGGCTGGCACTATTTGCGCTGGCGTCGCTCATCATGATCTCTTTCAACTCGTCGGCGTGTAGCGCGCGAGGGTAGAAACCCCGCGCGGCTATTCAGTCTTTCGCTTATTTCGCGTCAGCAACTTTGTACGGCTGTGGAACACCTGCGTATTCCTCAATCGCACCATTCAACCACTGCTCGTATGCTGCTTCGCTGACCACTTTGACCGTGATGGGCATGTAGGCGTGGTCTTTACCGCAAAGCTCAGAACACTGGCCGAAATAAATACCTTCTTTTTCAGCAGCAAACCAAAGCTGTGCGATACGTCCCGGAACCGCGTCTTGCTTCACACCGAACGCTGGGATCGTCCAAGAGTGGATGACGTCTGCACCGGTAACATTCATTACGACTGTCTTGCCAACAGGAACAACAACGGCGGTGTCTGTCGCGAGCAAATACTGCTCCGGCGCATAGCCAGAGTCTGCAAGCTCTTCTTTGGCAAGCATAAAGCTATCAAAGCCAAACTCGTGATCAACGTACTCATAACCCCAATACCATTGGTAACCGGTCACTTTGATTGTGATGTCTGCTTTTGGGATTTCTTGCTGCTTGAACAAGATAGGCAGCGAAAACGCACCGATGAAGACAAGAACAACAATAGGAATAACCGTCCACGCCACCTCAATCGGGGAGTTGTGCGTAAACGTGCCAGGTGTCGGGTTCGCTTTGCGGCTGTAGCGCACGATGCAGTAAATGATCAACGCGGTTACGAACAGCGTGATGACAGTAATGATGATATTCAGCATGCCATCAAGCCAGCGGATATCGCGCATAAGTTCTGTTGCAGCAGGCTGAAAGCCGATGCCGCCTGGGATCGGTTGACCGACCACTTCAAGACCTTCTTGCGCCATAGCAGGAACTGCTGCGAATGCTGCCAAAAGGCCGGAGAGAGTTTTTTTCAGTTGCATAGTACACCCTGATCGATAGTGGCAAAATGCCAGTCAAATCTGTTATAGTCGTTTATTTTCAAGTAAACGTCCCTATCCTCCCGTGATGGCGAGTCACGGACGTTGTCTTTGAGCTGTTTAAAACCATATCCTTACTACTAAATAAAGACTAGGCGTTGCGGCAAACGGACGCTTCTATAATTTCGCCAATATACGAGAGAGACCACCGCATGACGCATCAGCCCTTTCGCCCCTTTCAGGATCACTTTTCTAAAGAAAGTGCGCTGAAAATTCTGCAAAACGCCTGTTCTGGCGCGGATGATGGCGAATTGTTCATTGAGCGCCGGACATCCGAAGGGTTGGTTTTTGACGACGGAAAACTGAAAAACGCCTCGTATGATGCATCGGAAGGGTTTGGACTACGCGCAGTTTTGGGCGAAGTCACTGGCTACGCGCACTCGACCGAAGTTTCCGAAACCGCGCTTTTACGTGCTTCTGAAACCGCGCGATTGGCTGTTGGCGCTGGCGGAGGCACGTTGGCAGATGCACCGCGCGCCACGAATATGAAATTATACAAAGACGTCGATCCGATCTCCGAAGACACGTTTACAGCTAAACTCGACACGTTACGCGAAATCGATACGTTTTTGCGTGATCTTGATACGCGTGTTGTTCAGGTCAGCGCATCAATATCAGCCTCCTTACAAGAAATAGCGATTTTGCGCCCTGACGGCGCAGAGGTCAGCGATACACGCCCGATGACGCGCGTGAATGTATCCGTTATCGTTGAACAAAACGGACGTCGTGAAAGTGGATCAGCAGGTGGTGGCGGGCGAATCTCGCTCGGCGGTTTGATCACGCGAGAAGATTGGCAACCCAAGGCACGTGAAGCCCTTCGAAGCGCATTGGTGAATTTAGAAGCTGTCCCTGCCCCGGCTGGGGTGATGGATGTGGTGCTTGGCCCAGGCTGGCCCGGCATTTTGCTGCACGAAGCTGTTGGGCACGGGTTAGAGGGCGATTTCAACCGAAAAGGCTCTAGTGCGTTTTCAGGACTTGTGGGGCAACGTGTAGCGTCAAAAGGGGTGACTGTTCTTGATGATGGAACCATCCCAGATCGACGCGGCTCAATCACGATAGACGATGAAGGCACACCATCGGCCAAGAACGTGCTGATCGAGGACGGCATTTTGATGGGATACATGCAGGATCGCCAAAACGCGCGATTGATGGGTGTGAAACCGACTGGCAACGGGAGACGCGAAAGCTACGCGCATCCACCGATGCCAAGGATGACGAATACGTACATGTTGGGTGGCGACACAGAGCCAGCAGATATTGTCGCTGACTTGAAAGATGGGATCTATGCGGTTGGTTTTGGCGGCGGTCAGGTCGACATTACCAATGGCAAGTTTGTGTTCTCATGCACAGAGGCCTACCGCGTTGAGAACGGCAAAGTCAGCGCGCCTGTAAAAGGCGCGACTTTGATTGGCGATGGGGCCACGGCCATGCAACAAATCAGGGCTTTGGGCAACGATATGGCGCTTGATCCGGGCATGGGCAATTGCGGAAAAGCAGGCCAATGGGTGCCTGTTGGCGTTGGTCAACCAACACTTATGATCGGCGGTTTGACCGTCGGTGGCGCTGGTTCTTAGGGCTTTGCCTCAAACTTTCTAAATTCGATTCACGCGCTATTAACCTCGGCTCTGATAGGTCTGATTCTGTAAGCAGACGGAGCCGAGATGAACGCGTACACCCATTCTTCCACCCACCCCCTACTCCCACCCGCCACGGAAGATGAACGTCTAGATTGGCTTCGTCTCTTGCGCTCTCGTCGCGTTGGGATTGCTACGTTTTACCGCCTGCTCGACGAACATGGCAGCGCAGCTGAGGCCCAAAAAGCATTGCCCGCGATTGCATCAAAAGCGGGATTGACCAAGTATGCTGCCGCAACGCGCGAATTTGTCGAGTGTGAATTTCGAGCAGGCAAGCAAATCGGTGCGCATTTGATTTGCCGCGGTGAAGAACGCTATCCCAGCTTATTGGCAGAAATTCAAGATGCCCCGCCAATGCTTTGGTTGCGCGGAAACCCAGAGGTTCTGCAGCGGCCGATGGTTGCGATGGTTGGTGCGCGCAATGCATCCTCTTTGGGCACACGCATGGCGCGGACACTGGCGGGCGAACTTGCAGAGGCGGGATATGTTGTCGTGTCTGGCCTTGCGCGCGGCATCGATACTTGTGCGCACCTCGCGGCAGCACCAGCTGGCTCAATCGCTGTACTCGCTGGTGGCATTGATGTGGTTTATCCTGCAGAAAATCTGACGCTTGCGGAAAGCCTCTTGGAAACCGGTGCACTCGTTTCCGAGCAACCAATAGGAATGGCCCCCATCGCGCGGCATTTTCCAATGCGAAATCGCATTATTTCGGGTTTGTGTCGCGCAAGTGTCGTGGTCGAAGCCGCTGGTAAGTCTGGCAGCATTATCACCGCGCGCGATGCGCTGGATCAGGGGCGTGACGTGCTCGCTGTACCTGGACATCCGTTCGACGCACGCGCATCTGGTTACAATATGCTTATCCGTGACGGTGCCACTTTAGTCCGGAATGCTGAAGACATTATAGTCGTGCTTCAGGCGCAGAAGGCTTTGAATGAAGGGTAAGCGGAGCAAATTCTTTTGCATTTGGAGCGGCACGTCCCCCATCAGCGAAGCCTTACCGAGACAAGGGAACTCCATCAGAAAATTCTAAATCGATTGGGGCCAAGCCCTATCGCGGAAGATCAACTTCTACGCGATATCGGGGCACGAACCAGTCACATGATTCCAATTCTCACCAACCTTGAAATGGACGGCCAGATCAGACGCGCACCGGGTGGCCTGATCAGTCGCGCTTAATTCACGCCTTCGCAATAGTCTTTAATCACGCTGCCATAACGGCGACAAAACGGGCCGTAGGCAAACCATACATCTGTGGGCCCAATCGCCCAATGCACAGCCACCCAAGTTTCCCCAGAACGACGCATTAAAGCTTGCATACTCGTACCGTCCATAAAGTCAGGCTCGAGCGTTCCGCTTTTAAGACCAGGGGTCGTGTATAGATCGATTGCACCACCGCCCGGACGTTGTGCTTGCAAAGACGCAAAACCAAATCGGCCGGCGACACGCAGTTCGTAAACAATAAACTCAACCGGGTCACCAAGCTGTTCTTCAGCATGCGCGCGTACCGCATCGAGCATCGCAATGCGGTCTTTGCTGCCGCGCGCGGGTTCAGAGTACTCAGCCGCGAGGGCGTTTATTGAGATAAAAAGAACAACAACAGCGCTGCAAATAGTATCGAAAAAACGCATCTTATTAGGCCTTTTGCAAAATGTCTGAGTTCAGGTTAACCCAACAGCGCTGCGCTTGTCTTGTTCTAATTTTAGCGATGTCCAAGCACTGTTTTAATCGGTGCGATTGACATTATGGGCTTTCCCCACACATGTAACGCACCCATAAGAAACGTAGTACTTGAGACGAGTCGTAAGGAAATCATATGCCTGTTGTAGTTGTCGAATCCCCCGCTAAAGCCAAGACAATCAACAAGTATTTGGGTCCAAACTACACAGTCCTCGCCTCTTATGGTCACGTGCGCGACTTGCCGCCAAAAGACGGATCTGTCGACACCGAAGCTGATTTCGAAATGAAATGGGAAATCGGAAATGACAGCCGCAAGCATGTCAAAGCCATCGCGGACGCCCTGAAAGACGACAACGAACTCATTCTCGCGACCGACCCCGACCGTGAAGGCGAAGCCATTTCGTGGCACTTGCAAGAAGCACTAACGAAACGCCGTTCGATCAAAAAAGACACGCCTGTCAGCCGCGTTGTGTTCAATGCGATCACCAAGGCGGCCGTAACCGAGGCGATGAAAAACCCGCGCCAAGTGGACCGACCGCTTGTTGAGGCATATCTCGCGCGTCGAGCGCTCGACTATCTCGTAGGCTTTAACTTATCACCCGTCTTGTGGCGCAAGCTGCCCGGCGCTCGCTCTGCCGGTCGCGTTCAGTCTGTTTGCTTACGCATCATCGTAGAACGTGAGCAGGAAATTGAAGCCTTTAATGCACGTGAGTATTGGTCCGTCAAAGCGCTCCTGGCTACGCCGCGTGGTCAAGAATTTGAAGCGCGCCTAACAGTAATGGGCGGCAAAAAGCTCGATAAATACGATTTGGCAAATGAAACCGCTGCGGAACTGGCTGTTCAAGCTGTAACGTCGCGCGCCCTGAAAGCGACTTCGGTCGAAGCAAAGCCGGCAGCGCGCAACCCGTCTGCACCATTTATGACGTCCACGTTGCAGCAAGAAGCCAGCCGTAAATTCGGCTTTGGCGCGCGCCAAACGATGAACGTCGCACAGCGGCTTTATGAGGCGGGTCACATCACATACATGCGGACCGACGGCATCGACATGGCGCCAGAGGCCATCACGCAAACGCGCGATGCGATCGAGGAGCGATACGGCAAGGACTATTTGCCAAGCAGCCCGCGTGAGTACAAAAACAAAGCGAAGAACGCACAAGAAGCGCACGAGTGTATTCGTCCGACTGAACTGACCAAAGATGCCGCGAGCCTGAAACTCAGCGAACCTGACCAGCGCAAGCTCTATGATTTGATCTGGAAACGCACGATCGCTTGCCAAATGGCCAGCGCAAAGATGGAGCGCACGACAGTCGATCTTGGCACTGATGACGGTGAAGTCGTGTTGCGCGCAACAGGACAA
>JAHEGL010000080.1:1159-1882 GCA_024645145.1 Planktotalea sp. | reverse complement strand
TTTTTGATGGCTTCATGAAGGTTTATGAAGAGGGACGTGACGATACGGTCGTCGACGATGATGATAAGCGTCTTCCACAAATTGCGCAGGGCGATGCGATGGATAAGAAGTCCATTTCACCAGAGCAACACTTCACGCAGCCCCCGCCCCGCTACACAGAAGCTACACTGGTGAAGCGCATGGAAGAGCTCGGCATTGGCCGCCCTTCCACCTACGCGTCGATTGTGACCACGATCCAAGACCGCGAATATGTGCGCAAGGACAAGAATCGCCTTTTCCCTGAGGACAAAGGCAGAATTGTTACGATCTTCTTGATGAATTTCTTCCGTCAGTATGTGGGGTATGACTTCACCGCTGATCTGGAAAGCCAGCTCGACGATGTGTCAGCAGGTGACGCAAATTATAAAGAGTTGCTCAGTAAATTCTGGCGCGACTTCCATGCTGCTATTTCTGAAACCTCTGAATTACGCATCTCGCAGGTTCTGGATGTTCTCGATGAAGCGCTCGCGCCACAACTTTACCCGCCACGCGAAGATGGCAGTGATCCGCGGGTTTGCCCGAAATGTGGGCTGGGGAATTTGCACCTGAAAACATCACGTACTGGTGGTTTTGTGGGGTGTGGCAACTATCCTGAATGTACCTACACCCGCCCGATCGCGGGCGAAGGCGCGGATGGAGATGAACGTGTGCTTGGCGAAGATGCCGGCGACGAAATCTGGCTCA
>JAHEGL010000080.1:0-1149 GCA_024645145.1 Planktotalea sp. | reverse complement strand
CCGCGTGCGTCTCTGCCCCGAGGTTGGGAAAAGGATGACATGGATCTCGCCAAGGCGTTGACCTTGCTCAGCTTGCCGCGCGAAATCGGGGAACACCCAGAAGGCGGTATGATCAAATCAAACTTTGGTCGATTTGGTCCTTATATTATGCACCAAGGTCCTGAGGACGCGAAACCTGTTTATGTGAACGTCAAAGATCCCAACGATGTCTTTGAAATCGGCATGAACCGATCGGTCGAATTGCTGGCTGAAAAGCGCGCAAACCCGGGGCGGCGTGGTGGCGGGACAGCCGCAAAACCGCTCAAAGAGCTTGGTGAACACCCAAGCGATGGCGGTCCGGTGAATGTTATGGAAGGACGGTATGGTCCCTACGTGAAGTGGGAAAAGATCAACGCGACCATCCCGAAGGGCACTGAACCCGCAGATGTGACCATGGAAATGGCTGTGGAGTTGATCACTGAACGCGCCGCCAAGAGCGGTAAGAAAAAGGCCGCGCCAAAGAAAAAAGCTGCGCCGAAAAAGAAGGCCGCTGCGAAAAAGCCTGCGGCCAAGAAACCGGCAGCAAAGAAAACGGCTGCGAAGAAAGATGCCGATTAAGTGCCCTAACTTAAAAGTGAATGGCAAATGATCGCACATTCTGAGAGGGCTGCATGAGAATGCAGCCTTTTTTGTGGGGTCTTATGACAAAGTTTAAATTATCACGCCGCGCAACGCTTTTGGGTTTAAGTGCAACACTCGCCGCGCCAAACATCGCACGCGCACAGCTATTAACACCAAACGCCGTTGGCCCCGCGCGACGCAACGCATCCAGTTTTGTCACACAAGACTGGCGTGATCATTTTGAAACGCTGGGCAAAGGTGTAATTGTTGCCGATACGTTCTCGCGCGCTTTGCACTACTGTAGTGCTGACGGCTCCGATTACCGCGTTTATCCGACCTCCGTTCCAATGACGGATGAATTAACAAAGCGCGGATACACAGAAGTCGTTCGCAAGAAAGTCGGCCCCACATGGACCCCGACCAAAGCCATGCGTGAGCGTGATCCGACCTTGCCCAAATTCATGGAAGCCGGTGACGGCAATCCGCTGGGAAGTCATGCGATGTATTTGAGCTGGCTTGCGTATTTGATCCACGGCACGCATGACACGC
>JAHEGL010000076.1 GCA_024645145.1 Planktotalea sp. | reverse complement strand
CGCACGCTAGCCTGATCGCTTCAAGCTTTGCGCGCAAATGGGTGTTTGCTTCCAGATCTGCGGGGGTTTCTTCACCACTGATCCCCATATCCGCCGCACGCATGACCACGCAAGGCATGCCATTGTCGATCATCGTAAGCTCAACACCCTCAATAACATCCATTGCATTTCCCGTTGGCAAAAGCGCCCCACAAGACGAGCCCGCCGTATCTTTGAACGTCAAAGGAACCGCAGCCGATCCACCGGGAACACCATCTATCTGCGCATCGCCTTTGTACGAGACTGTTCCATCTGGTGTTGCGATCCGTGCAACAGCCGCTTGGCCGGTGTTTTCCATATAAATTGCGACGGGTGTTTCTTTGCTGTTCGCCGCAACCAAGCCGCGCTCAATCGCAAACGCGCCGACACCAGCAAGGATATTCCCACAATTTTGTGCATCAGTCACAATGGGTTGGTCCACAAAAACCTGTAGGAACAGGTAATCCACATCAATCCCGTCGCGCACCGACTTGGATACGACGGCCACTTTCGATGTCAGCGGATCAGCCCCGCCCATTCCGTCAATCTGGCGTACATCGGGCGAGCCCATCGCGCGCAACAAAACCATGTCGCGCGCGTCTATATCATCGGGCAAATCGTCCTTCAGGAAATACCCCCCTTTGGATGTTCCCCCACGCATCCACATACAGCGAATGCCGTCAGACATATTTGAGACCCTTTTCAGCCAGACGTCCGCGCATGTTGTAAATGTCGAGCCCTAGCTCACCCGCTTCAAACTTCGCGCGCTTCTCGCCCTCATTAGCTTCACGTGCGAGGGATTTTTCAAGCACGTCCGCCGCCTCTTCGCAGCGCACGATGCAGACACCGTCATCATCTGCGACGATAATGTCACCCGGGTTCACAAGTGCATCCGCACACACCACTGGCACATTGACCGAACCAAGCGTTTCTTTGATCGTGCCTTGGGCATGCACTGCTTTCGACCACACTGGAAAATTCATTTCAGTCAGATCTGCGATGTCGCGCACACCTGCATCAATGATCAATCCACGACAGCCACGTGCCATCGCGGAGGTCGCAAGAAGGTCGCCGAAATACCCCGCATTGGACGGTGTAGTCGTGCCCAACAGCATGATGTCACCGTCTTTCAACTGCTCAATCGCCACGTGGATCATCCAGTTATCACAAGGCTGCGCGAGGATCGTGACCGCAGATCCTGCAATGCGTGCACCCGCATAAATTGGGCGCATGTAATCTGCCAACAAACCCTTGCGACCTTGCGCTTCGTGCACTGTCGCCACACCGCACTTCGCCAAACCGTCGATAATCGCTTGATCCGCGCGCTCAATGTTCTGGACGACGACGCCAGTTGTCCCTGCCTGAATGCTCATTCGAGTTCATCCACTGTGCGTGGGAAGATCGTCTCGAACCCTTCCGCATATTTTGCGACGCGTCCGCCAGCCATGCCGCCAGAATTGCGGCGGAAGTGGTTCGCGCGGTTTTCAGCGACGTTCTTATAGAAGTTCCACAAGTGCTCTTGGCCCTGCATACATTGGATCGCAGCCCATTTCTTGTCCCAGACCTCAGTGATATCTAGGAACGTAGTTGGCTTCCATTCCATTTGCTCCGTCTGATGCGGCTCAAAGAGGTAAAGCTGCGGTGCACCAAGAACTTTTTGACCGGGGTTATGACCCCACGCCTGCGCAATCATCCGGCATTCAAGCGCGAATTGGGTCGTGTTCATATGGTCCGTATTATAGGGGTCCCACTTAGAGTGTGACATCATGAATTTTGGCTGGATTTCGCGGATAACATCGACCATGCGGTCTTGCGTTTCGCGGCCCAGATCAAGCGGGTAATCCCCAACATCAAAGAAACGGATATCGTGCACACCAAGTGCTGTGGCTGCGTTTTCGGCTTCTTTGCGGCGCTCTGTCTTTACTTTTTCGAGGGTCATGCCCTCTTGCTTCCAAAGCTTCGCGCTTTCGCCGCGTTCACCGTAAGACAAACAAACGACAGTGACTTCGTAACCCTTGGCTTGGTGCAGAGCGATGGCACCACCAGCGCGCCAAACAAAGTCCGCGGAATGGGCGCTGATGACCAGCGCTGTTTTCTTGTCTGACATATGTAAGACCCCCTTGAGTGTTTGATATTGGTCGCTTCGACCGTTGGCGCAAACTTAAAAGATATCCAATCAAATTGCCTATTCCGAATTGAGATCATAGAATAAGAAAAATCTATAGAGGCGATATGCAGCGCGGCTTTCCAAACATACGGCATATGCGGGTTTTCTTGGAAACAGCGCGCAACGGGTCTGTTTCACTTGCGGCGGCGCGGTGCCATCTTTCGCAACCTGCGGCAACGCAGGCTATCAAACAGCTTGAAACGACAATTGGGACACCTTTGTTGGTGCGCAGTCACAAACAGGCAGTGCCGACAACATGTGGTGCGCTCTTTGAACAGAGGGCCGCAAACGCAATCCGTCATCTCAAAGAAGGCGCGAGCGCCGCACGGCGTGAAACTGGTCTCAAAGCCAGCGCGTCGTTCGAAATGTCAGTCACCGCAGCACAGCTACGCAATCTCATCGCTATCGCCAATTCAGGTAGCTTTACTGTCGCAGCCAAAGCGCTTGATCTGTCACAACCTACGGTGCACCGCACAGCACGCAGCCTTGAGGCGATTGCTGGCACCCCATTCTTTATAGCGCGCAGCTCCGGCGTGCGATTAACCCCTGCTGCCGAGGCGTTCGTGCGCGGTGCAAAACTTGCGCAGACTGAAATTCAACAAAGCTTTGAGGAAATCAGTCGTGAACTCGGGAGCGAACGCGGCACCTTTGTTCTTGGGAGCTTACCGCTTGCGCGCACGACGATTGTTCCACAGGCTATTCATGCCATGGTGAGCAGCTTTGACGGGTTTCAAATTCGCGTCCTCGAGGGTCGATACACCCAGCAGATCAGGTCTTTGCGCGAAGGCGATATAGATTGCCTGATTGGTGCCTTGCGAGATCCGGCACCTGCAGATGACATCGAGCAAGAACCACTGTTCAATGATGCCCTCGCGATTGTAGCGCACCCCAACCACCCGCTTGCAAACAAACGCAACTTGCAGATTGAAGACACGTTGAGTTACCCTTGGATCGCGCCCCCGAAAGATACGCCCGCGGGCCAGTATTTGTTTGAGACCTTGCGGATCGAAGAACGCCCGAACACCCCTGTACGCGTTGTGTCGTCGTCTATGGCAGTACTGCGTGGCGTTCTGGCGCAAGGCCCCTACATATCCGTTGTGTCGCGCCATCAAATCAAGGTTGATGAGAACCTTGGCGTCATTCGCACGCTTGACGTACCCCTACATGGCGACACGCGCGCCATCGGTCTGACATATCGCAACAACTGGGAACCGACGCAAACGCAAAGCATGTTCATTGATTATCTGCGCCAGTTCAGCGCTATGGGCACGCAAGACTGAGCTTTGCGCAAAACCCATTATAGCTTTTTTCAATATTGATAAGCCCAATCGAATTGGCGCAAGATCAAAAAGCCGTCTACTTCAGAGCTCAAACAACCAGCAAGGAGGAATAGCATATGCCCCTTAAAAAGGACTACGAAGATATTCCCGGAACGTTTATTTTCGACGCCGACAAAGGTCGCGAAGGTTATCAGCTCAATCAGTTTTGCATTTCGCTACGTTTGCAAAAGAACCGCGACACATTTGGCGAGAATGAAGAAGCCTATCTCGACAACTACAAAATGACCGCAGAGCAACGCCAAGCGGTGCTTGATCGCGATTGGAACCGTCTGCTCGAATTGGGTGGAAACATCTACTACACGAGCAAGCTTGCCGCATATGACGGGATCAACTTCCAACAGCTCGCTGGCTTGATGACAGGTATGGGCAATGATGCGTACCGCGCCATGATGGTGGCAGGCGGGCGTTCACCAGAAGGCAATCGCTATCAAAGCGAATGGGACGAAAAGGGAGACGAATAATGGCTCGAATTACTGCTGGAGTGGGATGCTCTCATGTGCCCGCGATTGGCGTGGCGATGGATCAGGGGATCACAGAGCAACCCTATTGGGAGCCGGTCTTTGAAGGGTTCGAAAAGTCCCGCGAATGGATGAAAGAGCAAAAGGCAGATGTGGTTTTTCTGGTCTATAATGATCACTGCACAGTCTTTGATGCATCGTGCATTCCAACTTTTGCGCTTGGGTGTGCCCCAGAATTCGCGCCTGCCGATGAAGGATGGGGGCCACGCCCTGTGCCTGTTGTTAAAAACCATCAAGTGCTCGCAAGCCATATTGCGCAGTCGCTGATCTTGGACGAGTTCGACATCACGATTATGAATGAGATGGAAGTAGACCATGGTCTGACAGTTCCCATGTCTGTCATGTTCGGCGACAAAACGGTTGACGATGAATGGCCGTGCCTTGTGGTGCCGCTTTGCGTGAATGTGGTGCAATACCCCGCACCAACAGGCAATCGTTGCTACAACTTGGGTAAAGCCATTCGCCGCGCTGTTGAGAGTTTTGATGAAGACCTTAACGTCGTGATCTTTGGCACGGGCGGTATGAGCCATCAGCTGCAATACAAACGCGCAGGATTGATCAACAAAGAATGGGATACTAAATTCTTGGATCGTTTGACGTCTGATCCTGTTGGCTTGTCACAAACCCCACACGTGGAATATCTACGCGAAGCGGGGTCTGAGGGCGTGGAAATGGTCATGTGGCACGTCATGCGTGGCGCGCTTGATGATGATGTGGAAGAAGTGCACCGTCATTATCATGTACCTGCCTCCAACACAGCCGTTGGGCATATTATTCTAGAAAACGTCAAAGATCAGGGAAAAGCAAAATGAGACTTTGTGTTGCAGGTGCATACGGCGCTTTCGGAACCAAACATCTTGAGGCATTAGACGCCATCGATGATGTCAGCGTGACCGCCGTGATGGGACCGACCCAATCGAAAATCGACGCCGTCGCGAAGGATCGTGGCATCGGATTCGCCTCTACATCCTTGGACGCCTGTATCGCGCGCGATGACGTCGACGCGATCATTCTCGCGACACCGACGCAAATGCACGCGGATCAAGCGATTGCGTGTATGAAAGCGGGCAAGCCTGTGCTTATCGAAATCCCGATGGCAGACAGCCTTGAAGACAGTCAGCGCATTTGTGACGTTCAAAAAGAAACGGGCGTTTTGGCGATGGCAGGTCAAGTGCGCCGCTTTAACCCATCGCATCAGTGGATCCGCAACAAGATCGACGCTGGTGAGTTGAAAGTTCAACAGATGGATGTGCAGACCTACTTTTTCCGCCGCACCAACATGAACGCCAAAGGCGAAGCACGCAGCTGGACAGACCATCTGCTTTGGCACCATGCGTGTCACACGGTTGATCTGTTCCAACACCAAACGGGCGAAGTCCCTACTCAGGTCTACGGCCTTGAGGGACCGCATCATCCAGACCTTGGTATTGCGATGGATATGTCGATCGGTATGAAAACTGAGACAGGCGCGATCTGTACGTTATCTTTGTCGTTCAACAATGACGGCCCGCTTGGCACGTTCTTCCGCTACATTTGCGACAACGGCACATATCTGGCGCGCTACGATGACCTCTATGACGGCTGCGAAAACCAGATCGATCTGAGCGATGTCGCTGTTTCGAGCAACGGCATCGAGCTGATTGACCGCGAGTTTATTGCTGCCATTAAAGAGGGTCGCGAACCAAATGGCTCGGTGCATGATACACTGGACGCAATGCGCACCTTGGATCGGATTGAAAAATCCTTCGGTTAAGGACGATCAAACAAGGTCTTCGTTGTCTTGACAGATAGCGCGGTCCTTTTCGTCAGTCTTGGCAGCTTCATCGCTGCTTTCGTGAATGCCGCCTTTGCTACAGGCGGCGTTTACATTTTGCTGTTTTCGTCAATGGCCGTCCTGCCTGTGACCGCCGCAATTGCTTTGCAGTCCACTTTTGCAGCCGCCTCTTTGATCGGGCGCATTTACTTTTTCTGGTCACATATCGACTGGCGCTTGATGCGCATGTTCGCGCTTGGCGGTGTTCTCGGCGTCACGCTTGGTGCGCGCACTTTTGTCGCCCTACCTGAAGCTGTCATTCTAACGCTCTTGGGTTTGTTCATGTTGCTTTTGATCTGGCTCCCCAAGCTGCCCGATCTCGACCGAATAAAGCATCCGTTCGTCTTCATCGGTGTTCTTCACAGTTATATAGGAACGGTATTTGGGGTGGGTGGCGTATTGCAACCGCTTATGCTGCGCACAAAACTCACCAAACTGCAGCTTACGGGTACGCTTGCATCCTGCATGTTCGCGCTCGATGTCATGAAAGTCGTTGGTTACGGCAGCATTGGGTTCAATTACTTCGACTACATTCCACATATCATCGGCGCGACTTTGGCAGGGTTCACTGGCACTTGGCTTGGCAAACGCACCTCTCACCGCGTGTCTGAGGAGCTTTTTCGCACGGTATTCCGTATCCTTGTGACCCTCGTCGCGCTTCAAATGATCTATCGCGGTTTAACAACTTAGCAGTAACGTTCTGGTCCGACCCATTGCGCGGCAGAATAACGATCACCATGCGCCCAACCGATAGGCAAAACTTCCTCAACACGCGCAATATCTTTCACGCTCAGATCAAGCTCGCCGCCTTTTGCAACTTCTTCCAAATGCATCAGATTACGTGTTCCCGGGATGGCACACACCTCTTCCCCTTGGTGCAGAATCCACGCAATCGCGAGCGTCGCCGCCGGTACACCTATATCTGCGGCGAGCTCGCAAAACTTGGCATTATATGCAAGGTTCGCGCTGAGGTTAGGCTCCATAAAACGCGGATTGTTCGCAAGGAACGGCAAGCTTTGTGCTGTCTCCAAGCTATGTGGACGATCTGTCAGCAACGCGCGCCCCACTGGAGAAAAGGCAACCAATGACGCACCAATTTCTGCGCAAGTTTGCTTTAGTCCCATTTCGGGCGCGCGAGTGGACAGTGAATACTCCGACTGAACGGCCGCGATGGGATGTACCGCATGCGCGCGGCGCAAAGAGGACGGCGCTATTTCAGAATACCCAATAGCTTTGATCTTTCCGGCTTTCACAAAACCCGCCATGGTTTCAGTCACGGCTTCGATCTCATGACGTGTGTCGCGGCGATGAACGTAATAAAGATCAATCGCTTCGACGCCCAATCGCTTCAGACTCGCATCAAGGGACTCGGTCAAATGTTCGGGGGAATTGTTAAAACGATGCTCAGGGTCACGCGTGATCCCAACCTTTGTCGCGATCGTGAAGGGTGACGCACCACCGCGCGCGCGTAGCCAGTCGCCGATCACTGTTTCAGAACGCCCCATCCCATAAGCATTGGATGTATCGATATGCGTGATCCCCATCTCAAGGCAGGCATCCAGAACTTTAGGCGCATTCGCATCATCCGTTGGACCATAGAAATCCGTAAACGACATCGCGCCATAGCCAACTGCACCTACGTCTGGGCCATCTTGTCCTAGTTTACGCTGTTTCATATCCGTACTTTCTGGAATGTTTCATTTTGCCGGACACTATTTTGAGAGCAACTGGTTTGGCAACCAGTTCGCCGATGTGATCGCATGGTTTTCCAGCACAATAAGCAAATTCCAAAGATTTCCAAAAGCGCGACGTTGCGCCAGTCTCGATTAAAAGAGCCATAAACGAAGGGGTAAAATGAGGACCGACACGCCACCCATCCCCAGCCCTGTAAGTGCAGCCTTCGATCGGTTCGAAACTGCTCAGCGAGACACCTTGTTGAAAGCACGCGCCCTCATTTTTGAAGTCGCGCGCGAAGATGAAAACATTGGCGAATTGGAAGAAGTTCTGCGCTGGGGCGAGCCCGCCTACATCACAAGCAAGAAAAAGACCGGAAGCACCATTCGCTTGGCCGTAAAAAAGCAAAGCGACCAGCCCGCGATTGTTTCAATTGCCAAACGACTTTGGTTGAGGACACGCGCTCACGCTTTGGCACAGAGCTGACGTATTCAAAGAACCGCGCCATTTTGATGCCAAGTCTGGATGATACCATAAAAAGCTCGTTGAAATTCGCCA
>JAHEGL010000075.1 GCA_024645145.1 Planktotalea sp. | reverse complement strand
CGATGAACTCAACACGAATCTCACCGTCGGATCGTGATTCGAGGTCACGCGCGAATTCCAGAGCACCAGCGCGTTCGATCAGCAGGTTACGTGCGTTAAAGCCAGCCGCACCAAACTTCAGCGTGTGCTTTGGCTCTTTCGCGAAGCGCTTTTTATATGTGGACTCAGCGGCAGATGCCAAGTTTGCAAGGCTCATTGCACCACCGAATGCAGCAGCGGCCATAAGCGTTGAGCTCATGCCGTACTGACCCGCGACCTTAAACAAGTCACGACGCGTCAGGTGATTGATTTTATCACTCGTTCCCATCATTTTCTCCATATTGATAATTATTGAGACGTTTTTTTTCAAAAAAAGGCTCGCTTACAATTTGTAATTTGCATAGAGTTTTTTTGAATTAAGTTTGAAAGGGACTCGTCGTGGAGGCTGATTTTATCATCGTAGGGGCTGGTTCTGCTGGTTGTGTCCTCGCCAACCGCCTCAGCGCAGACCCTAAGAATCGCGTGATTCTGCTCGAGGCGGGAGGCAAAGATAACAATCCGTGGATCCACATTCCCGTGGGCTATTTCAAAACCATTCATAACCCTAAAGTTGATTGGTGCTATAAAACGGAACCTGACGAAGGCTTGAATGGTCGCTCGATTGAATGGCCCCGTGGCAAAGTCTTGGGCGGTTCATCTTCGCTCAACGGTCTCCTTTATGTCCGTGGTCAAGCACAGGACTATGATCGCTGGCGTCAAATGGGCAATGTCGGCTGGGGCTGGGACGATGTCTTGCCGCTGTTCAAACGCTCTGAGAGCAACGAGCGCGGCGCAGATGAATTTCATAATGATAGCGGCGAGCTATCCGTGTCCAACATGCGCATTCAACGCCCGATCACAGATGCATGGATTGAAGCGGCGCAAGCGGCTGGCTACAAGTTCAACCCAGACTACAATGGTGCGGATCAAGAGGGCGTCAGTTTCTTCCAATTGACCGCCAAGAACGGTCTGCGCTGTTCTTCTGCAGCGGCTTTCTTGCGTCCTGCGAAGTTGCGCAAGAATTTGACCATCATCACTCATGCTCAAGCACAGATCATCCTCTTTGAGGGCAAGCGCGCGAGTGGCGTCCTCTATAAGGACCGCGCTGGCAAAGACCGCATCGTCAAAGCGCGCAAGGAGATTGTGATTTCTGGCGGTGCGATCAACTCACCCCAGCTTTTGATGCTTTCCGGCATTGGTGATCCTGAACAACTGGCGGAACACAGCATCGACGTCGTTGCACCGCTCAAAGGGGTCGGCAAGAATATGCAAGACCACTTGCAAGCGCGCCTTGTCTACAAATGCCACGAACCGACGCTGAATGATGAGGTTGGCTCGCTCTTTGGTCAGGCCAAGATCGGTCTGAAATATGTCACCTCGCGCTCTGGTCCTATGACAATGGCTGCCAGCCTCGCCACTGGGTTCCTCAAAACACGCGATGATCTGGAAACGCCCGATATTCAGTTCCACGTTCAGCCGCTCTCGGCTGAAAATCCGGGTAAAGGCGCGGATAGGTTCTCGGCCTTCACAATGTCGGTCTGCCAGCTGCGCCCTGAATCAAAGGGTGAGATCAAACTCGCCAGTTCTAACCCGATGGATTACCCCAAGATTCACGCCAATTATCTCTCAACTGAAACCGATTGCCGCACAGCCGTCGCGGGCGTCAACATTGCGCGCACAATTGCGCGTCAGGAACCGCTTGCCTCCAAGATTTCGCAAGAGTTCCGTCCGCACGCCTCGCTCGACATGGGCAATTACGACGAAACGCTCGATTGGGTGCGCAACAACACAGCCTCAATCTACCACCCCACAGGCACCTGCAAAATGGGCAGCGACCCGATGTCTGTTGTGGATGATAAATTGCGTGTGCACGGCATCGAAGGGCTGCGCGTTGCAGATTGCTCTATCATGCCCGAAATCGTCAGCGGCAATACCAATGCGCCTGCAATAATGATTGGTGAAAAGGCGAGCGATCTGATCTTAAACGGCTAACTGATTCCCGTCTAAGAAAGCCGAAAAATGATCGCCAGTCTGATGATGTACGCCCGCCCCGAACTGGAGGGCGCTCACACTCGCTATTGGGCGCTTATCCGCGAAGAACTCGCAGACGTGGGCATCGACACCCCTGAAATGCTTTCGCAGGACGCTGCTGCTTTTGAGGTTTGGGAAGACCCTAACCTTGTCCTAAGTCAAACCTGCGGCATGCCTTACCGTTTGCATCTGAAAGACAAGGTTATGTTGGTTGGTACCCCTGACTATGGCCTGCCTGCGTGTGAAGCGGGCTACTATCGCAGTGCATTTGTTGTGCGCTCTGACGATCCGCGCGAAGATCTCGCAGACTTCAACGACGCAACATTTGCGTTCAACCAACCTCATTCACAATCTGGCTACGCCGCCCCCTATGCACATGCGACGGGTAAAGGCGTTTGGTTTGATAAGCTTTTGCAAACAGGCTCTCACAATATATCTGCAGCTGCCGTGGCAGATGGCCGCGCTGATATTGCAGCACTTGATGGCATGACGTGGCGCTTGATTACGCAGTACGAAGCTTTTGCCAAAGGCTTGCGTGTGCTGGAGTGGACCTCACCCACACCGGGGCTGCCGCTGATCACTGCCAAAACCAATGATCCTGACAAGATCTTCTCAGCTGTGCAGAACGCGATTTCGCGCCTTGCGCCAGACGACAAAGCTGCGCTTCACCTCAAATCATTGGTGAAGATATCAGCGGCCGATTATCTTTCCGTTCCCAACCCATCGGAAATTAACAGCAAAACGCCCTAGCGTCCTCTCTCGATAAGTATCCCGGGGGTGAATTGGCCACAGGCCAAGAGGGGGCTGGCCCCCTTCCGTCGCGGCGTGGAACGCGCCGCAAACGCTACTTTGGCATCGGGTTCAATGCTTTGTTATATGCGCGCCACTCTGTGATCTCAGGATAATACATCTCGCGCCAGCGCTGCACACGCGGGTTCATGATCCGCTTCCATAAACGCGGATAAAGCGCCGCCATTGTCATGACAGGATACCCGTATGGCAACTGCGGCGCGTCGGCTTCCGTGTAGGTCTGCAACAGCGGGAAACGGCGATCCGGCTTATAATGATGGTCTGAATGTCGCTGCAAATTGATCAAGAGCCAATTTGAAGCCTTATGCGCTGTGTTCCAAGAATGCCGTGGCTACACATGCTCGTATTTGTCATCGCCAAGGTGCTTTCGCGTTAGTCCATAATGTTCGACGTAATTTACCAACTCCAGTTGCCAGATTGCGATGAACGCTTGGAAGATGAATAGCAGTACGCCCGTCAGCCCCCCTAGCAAAACTGCTAGAACTAAGAACCCAACTTGTAAGGCCCAATATTTAAAGAACGGATTGCTCAAATCAGTCCATGGCAGGTCTTTACGCGCAAGCATCGCTTTTTCTGCACCAAACGCAGAGATCCAGCATTGGCGCAGAACACGCGGGAAGTAGCGGTGAAATCCTTCTCCGTAGCGCGTGGTGACAGGGTCACGCGGTGTTCCGACTCAGCGGTGATGTATGAGCAAATGCTCTGATCGGAAGTGCGAATAAAGCACCATAGCGAGCAAAGCATCCGCCAAGAACCGCTCGCGCTTATTCTTTTGGTGCATCAATTCGTGGCTATAGTTAATTCCAATCGTCCCAGTTCCGACACCTACGCTAAAGAACAACCCGATTTTTTCCCATGTGCCCAAATGCTCAGCCTGACCAACATAGTAGATCAAGCCAAAGATCGTTAGAAACTGAACAGGCACCCAAAGGCTGGTGAGCAAGATATATAGCGACAGATGTTCATCATCGGTATCTGGATCTACATTCTCAAGGTTTAAGCCCCCACAACATCAAGTGCGGAAAACAAATACCAGGTCATCACCGGGAGAATGAGAACCCACCAACCGCCGACATATGCCGCTAGCCAAATCGCGGGGATCAAGAGAAACGACACCCAAAACGGCAAAGCACTTTGAACTTTCTCGGCTGCGTCAGATGAAATCATTTTGCTCTGCTCCTTGGTGCCTCTTTGGATGTCTTTTTACTGCCGCCTGCCGCTAAATCAAAGACCTTGCGCATCGCAGTTGGGAGATCAGAAGGACGAAAGTCCTCTAACGCCACAAATTCACCCACATCTGCCGCGCGATCCATCGGAACAAGCGCAGTTTTTACAATTAATCGAAGATGAAAATGCGTGAATGTGTGACGCGCTTCCTCGTTTAACACTTTCCACTGCGCTTTCATCGGCGCTGCTTCAACAGGCGTCCCTTCGATCCACTCACTACCGGGCCACCCAAGCATTCCGCCCAGCAAACCCTGATCAGGTCGTGTCTCTAAAAGATAAGCACCATCAACACGTCGGGTGACATAAGCGATACCCAGACGAATTGGCTTTTTCTTTTTCGGCACCTTCTTTGGCAGTTCTACATGCGTGCCTGCCAAGCGTCCTTTGCAAGGATCGCGCCAAGGGCATAGCCCGCAAGCTGGGTTCTTTGGTGTGCAAATGGTTGCGCCCAAATCCATCACGGCCTGAGCATAGTCACCAGCGCGTGTCTGAGGTGTCAGAGCCTCTGCAAGCTCCATCAACTCTGGCTTTGATAAGGGCAAAGGTGTGTGAATGTCATAAAGTCGCGACATCACGCGCTCTACATTTCCATCTAGGACAGTTTCGGGCAAATCATAAGCAATCGAAGACACAGCTGCTGCAGTATACGGTCCAATTCCAGGCAATTTCAGCAGTTCATCGTGTGTATTGGGAAAGACGCCATCGTATTCTTCTGCAACAACACGTGCACATTTCAGCAAGTTGCGCGCGCGCGCATAATATCCAAGACCAGCCCATTCACCCATGACATCGGCATCTTTTGCAGCGGCCAGATCGCGCACGGTTGGCCAACGGTTCGTGAAACGGACGAAATACTCTTTTACGGCTGCAACTGTCGTTTGCTGCAACATTACTTCTGACATCCAAATACGGTAGGGATCTGGCATCACACCAGCGGAGCGATCCTCCGGACTGACCCGCCAAGGCATGATGCGGGCATGGCGATCGTACCACTGTAAAAGCGTTAAAGGATCAACTGATTCACGCAATCTTTATATACCTTAATGGATGGTTTCGCTGGCACCTCTCGCCCCGCGCTCTAAGATAGGCGGGAATCGCAAGATGCAAGGCAGGACAAACCCTATGGCGCAACGCCGTGCAACCTCGAAAGGCTTCGCTCGTACATCGAGCCTGCTAACACAGCGTATCCGTAAGGCGTCTGAATCGCGTGGTTTTGCACAATCGCGTTTGCTGACCCATTGGGAAGAGGTTGTAGGTGAGGACATTGCCGCAATCGCGCGCCCTGTGAATGTCAGCTATGGTCGTCAAGGTTTCGGGGCGTCCTTGACGCTTCTTACGACTGGGGCGAACGCGCCGATCTTAGAAATGCAAAAAGAACAAATTCGCGCCAAAGTGAACGCAGTTTACGGCTATAACGCGATCAGCCGTATCAAAATCACGCAAACCGCACCTATCGGTTTTGCCGAAGGGCGTGCTGTTTTTGAGCGTGAAGTGACGCCAAAAAAGCCCGAACCTACACCGGAAATCAAACAAGCCGCAGCGCAATCAGCGGGCGGTGTAAAAAGCGATGACTTACGCGCGGCTCTTGAGCGACTTGCACAAAACGTATTAACCAAATCAAAAACCTAAGGAGAAGCCGAATGCTTCGTACCCTATTTTCTGCCGCAGTTGCGGTCATGATGAGTCTGACAGTGGCCACCGCTGAAGAGAGCGAAATCCCCGACATGGTTCAAGGTAGCGCCGATGCAAGAGTCGAGATCATCGAATACGCATCCTTTACGTGCCCACACTGTGCTTCGTTTCACGCTGGTCCCTACAAGGATCTAAAGAAAGATTACATCGATACAGGTAAAGTGAAGTTCGTTTACCGAGAAGTCTATTTTGACCGCTTTGGTCTTTGGGCATCCATGATTGCACGATGCGCTGGGCCGGATCGTTTCTTCGGCATGACGGATTTGATCTACAAAGAGCAGTCGTTGTGGTCGCGCGCAGGTGATCCTGCGGCGATTGTTGCTGAGTTGCGCAAGATTGGTCTGAAAGGTGGTCTAGATAACGACACGCTTGATGCCTGCTTAGAGGACGCCGACAATGCACAGGCATTGGTTGCTTGGTATCAGGAAAATGCGGAACGCGATAATATTCGCTCAACGCCTTCATTTTTGATCAATGGTGAGCCATATTCCAACATGAACTACGCAGATTTTTCTGCGATCATTGACGAAAAACTCGCCGAATGAGCGCGCCGCTCCAAGGTCTGAAGGTCGTCGAACTGGCGCGTATTTTGGCTGGCCCTTGGGCTGGCCAGACACTTTCTGATTTGGGGGCAGAGGTTATCAAAGTTGAAGCCCCAGCAGGTGATGACACGCGCCGCTGGGGCCCTCCGTTCATAGAACGCGAGGGTGACACATCCGCTGCCTATTTTCATGCCTGCAATCGTGGCAAACAATCTGTCACCATTGATTTTTGCAACGCCGAAGGGCAGGCGCAGCTGAAAGCGCTGATTGCGGATGCAGATATTGTGATCGAGAATTTCAAAGTCGGTGGCTTGGCGAAATACGGCCTTGATTACGCTTCGCTCAAAGATGAGTTTCCAGCACTTATCTACTGTTCGATCACAGGCTTTGGGCAGACCGGCCCTTATGCGCACCGCGCAGGGTATGATTTCATCATTCAAGGCATGTCTGGTTTGATGTCGATCACCGGTGAACCGGGAGGTCAGCCGCAAAAGTCTGGCGTTGCAATCACAGACATCTTTACGGGCGTTTACGCTGTGTCTGGTATTCTTGCAGCGGTGCATCAGAGGCATACAACAGGCAAAGGCCAGCACATTGATATGGCTTTGTTAGATGTGGCCGCGGCCGTGACCGCGAACCAGGCGATGAACTATCTGGCAACTGGTGATGCACCTGGCATGATGGGTAACGCCCATATGAATTTGACGCCCTATCAAGTGTTTGATTGTAAAGACGGTCACATCATCATTGCGACGGGCAATGACCCTCAATACCAACGTTTGTGTGCCTTGCTTGGTGTTGAAGGTATGGGTTTTGAAACGCGCTTTGCGACAAATGCAGACCGTATCGCCAATCGGGATGAGATGACGCGATTGTTGACCGAGCAAACGTCAAAAATGTCGAAGATTGAGTTGCTTGTAGCTTGTGAAGCTCAAGGCGTGCCAGCAGGTCCGATCAACGATATGGGCGAGATGTTGGATGATCCGCAGATCAAAGCGCGCGGTATGCAGATCGAGCTGGGTGGCATTCCGGGTGTGCGTGCGCCTTATATCTTTTCGGACGCAGATCTTGCGCTTGATCGACCTTCACCGAAATTGGGCGAAGACAACGACTGATACGATGTTTTCGAATTGCTAGCGCAATCCGACCAACTGGGGGAGCGCTGCTCCCCCAGACCCCCACGGGATATTTATTGAAAGAGGAATTGAGCACGCGGCGCTTGCTGAAGCCTGTATTCTCTGACACTCACGCGTCTGAATATTAAAAGCGAGAATGCTATGAAGGCGGGTCTGTTTCTTTTAAGTTTGGCCTATGTGCTGAGCCAGTTTTATCGCGCGTTTTTAGCAGTTATGACCGATGTGCTTGGTGCTGATATTGGCGCGAAGCCGGACGATCTTGCTATGGCGTCGGGTCTTTGGTTTCTCTCTTTTGCAGCGATGCAAATCCCAGTTGGTTGGGCGCTTGATACGTTGGGACCACGGCGCACGGCTTCATCACTATTGCTTTTGGGTGGAGCAGGGGGCGCGCTGGTTTTCGCGATGGCCACAACACCGCTGCATTTGAATGTTGCGATGTTGCTGATTGGGATCGGCTGTGCACCCGTCTTAATGGCGAGTTTTTTCGTTTTTGCCCGGGTCTATTCTGCAGCAATGTTTGCCACGCTTGCATCTGTGATGATTGGCGTTGGATCATTGGGCAATCTTGCGGGATCTGTGCCACTTGCGCTTGCAGTGGATGCGTTTGGTTGGCGCGAAACAGTGTTTGTCCTAGCCGGTGTAACAGGGTTGATTGCCATCGGATTGTTCTTTGCCATTAAAGATCCTGA
>JAHEGL010000071.1 GCA_024645145.1 Planktotalea sp. | reverse complement strand
GCCAACCTCTGTCACAATCCCTGCTCCTACTACGATCAACGATGCGCTGAGTGGTAGTATCATCACTGCGGAATTTGACGAAGGGTCCCAAATTTTCACGCTTACCGCACTGGGCCTGGATACGCAGCTGGCACGTTCCCAACTGCTGACTTTGGCGCAATGTTGGCCATGCGCGATGCGGCTGGTGTGCACAACGCGTATTTTGCCCAAGGTGATGGGAGCAAGATCATTATCTACTCAGGTGGGTTGGCCGGCAGTGTTCGCAACCTTGCCAGTTTCGGGCGGATTGGCGCAACGGAGCTCCCATTGATCGGAAGCGCGCAATTTAATGGTGATTATGCTGGTTTCACATCGGCGAGACGGATCAACGGGCGTGCGCAGATTGATGTTGATTTCAAAGCGGCGACGTTGGGTGGTCGGATCACTCAGCGTATTTTCAGACAGCGCCTCGACAACCTTGTTGATATGGTTAATCCGCTCAGTATGTTGGTGCTGGAACAGACAGCTTTGAAAACGGACGGCACTTTTGGCGGCGAGACGGGCGTTGGGCAGATCGTAAACGGACAAGAGCTTTGGAATCCTGCTGCGGGGGGTTTTACGGGTTTGATTGGTGGCACCAGCACTGGTGAAGTGGTGGGCATGGTGAATGTCACGCACCGCACGCCCTCGGGTGGCAGCTTCGAAGAAGTCGGAGGATTCCTTGCGACGCGGTGAGGTTTGCGGCTACTACGGGCGAATATGCCAATAGGAGCAGTTGAGATGAGCGCAGCAGGTAAACAGATCGTCGTTGAAGGTCACTCGTTTGAGATCATGACCGAAAAGCAAGGCAGCGCATGGCGTGTGGAAGTGGTAAACAGTGCCAAAACCGCCTTTGCGTTTGATCCCACATTCGCGAGCGAGGAAGAGGCGATTGCCCACGCGAGCGATGCGTGGCAGAGCACCGATATTAACACTTATCTCGGTTAGTAGTGGTAGCCTGCGTATTGGTTTTTTCCATTTGCAGTCGCTGGGACACCAATGAGTTCTGCCCAAACTTTGCCCGGGCGCCAGATACCATCCATAATTTGAAAAGCGGTGTCGAAAGGTGTGTTCGTCATCTTTGCGCGTTTGTACATGAAGGCACTGACGCGCGCATTGTAGATACAATGCACGTGGACTTTGCTATCAGAAAGCGCACTTAGCGCGGTGCCAAACACCTGAAAATTTTCGAGTGTCGGCGAGTCGAATTCAACGCGAATATAGATGTAGTGCATCCCCGCATCCGCGACGCTTTTGGCCTCATCGGGTAAGGCGTCATCGTTCGAATGGGGTCCTAGATTGATGATATGCGTGATACCCTGCTCAGCAAACGATCTGAGGTGTGCATCGCTCGGTTGGCCTGACAAGGTAATCTTGTCAGACCAATGACGCCAATTCAGGACACTATTGAACGGTGTGTTCACATCAGGATCTGGCCGAACTCTTCACGCAAGTTACGCTTGAGAACTTTACCCGTCGCATTGCGCGGCAGGGCATCAGTGAACACCACTTTGTCCGGTTTCTGCCAGCTCGCGATCTTTCCATCGAAAAAGGCAATAAGATCATCAGGATTAGGATCACACCCTTCAGCTTTCACTGCGACAAGAACGGGGCGTTCATCCCATTTCGGGTGCGCTGCCCCGATGATTGCGGCTTCGAGTAGATCAGGATGTGCAACGGCGATGTTTTCCAGCTCGACAGAGCTGATCCATTCACCACCTGATTTAATAATATCCTTTGAGCGATCACAGATCGTCATGTAGCCGTCAGCATCAATGCGCGCGACATCGCCCGTATCAAACCAGCCATCACGCAGTTCTTCGACTTTATCAGGTTTAAAGTAACCCGAGATCACCCAAGGCCCGCGCACGAGCAGATCACCCTGTGCGGTATCATCGTGGGGCAAAGCGTTACCATCGTCGTCGACAATTTTCAGATCCATCCCGTAGGGCGGACGCCCTTGGTTCTCGCGTAGCTTGTGCTGATCAGCGATAGGCAGCTTTGCATGCTTGGCAAGTGGCTTGTTTGACGTGCCAAGTGGGCTCATCTCGGTCATGCCCCATGCGTGAACAAGGTCAACGCCATACTCTTCGCGAAATGTATCAATCATAATTGGGGGGCACGCAGAGCCACCAACGACCGTGCGCTTAAGAGTTTCAAGCGTGCTGCCCGTTTCCTTAGCAGCCATCAGCAGCCCTTGCCAAATAGTCGGGACACCAAGTGCGATGTTGACCTTTTCGGTGTCGATCAGCTCAAGCAAGCTTGATCCATCAAGCCCAGGACCCGGCATGACCAATTGTGCGCCAACCATCGCGGCTGCATATGGAGAGCCCCAAGCATTAACATGAAACATTGGAACAACCGGAAGCACGATATCTTGCGCGCTGAAACCGATACAATCGGGCAAAGCAGCGGCAAAGCTATGGAGCATGGTAGAGCGGTGCGAGTAGAGAACACCCTTTGGGTTGCCTGTCGTGCCAGAGGTGTAGCACAAGCTAGATGCCGTATGTTCATCAAAGTCGGGCCACGTGTATTCTGCATCGCCCGTTTCAATAAATTCGTCGTAAAAGACAAGCTCTGGAATTTGTTCTAGCGCCGCTTCATCGCGTGCACCCATAAGGACGATTGCCTTTAGCGTTGGCATCTTATCGCGTAGTGCAGCGGCAAGTGGGAGGAAGGTGGAGTCAATGAACAAAACTTCATCTTCGGCATGGTTAACGATGTAGACAAGCTGTTCTGGGAACAAACGTGGATTGATTGTGTGGCAAACGAATTCACCACCTGAGACGCCAAAATAGATTTCTAAATGGCGACGGTTGTTCCAAGCTATCGTGGCGCAGCGCGCAGAAGGTTTTAACCCCATCTTTGTCAGTGCACTGGCAAGTTTTTTGGAATTTTGCTGGACCTCGGCCCAATTGGAGCGTGCAATTGTGCCGTCTGTTTCGACTGACGTAATCTCTGTTGTGCCGTGATATTTTCCGGCGTGATCCACCAGTGACGAAATCAACAGGCGGTCTTGCATCATTTGACCTAGCATCTTTTCTCTCCTCCCAGAGTTTGTCGCAGAGAGTGAAGCGCCAGCAGGGATTGTCAATCCTTTTGCGCGGGTTGCGACGGAAGGTCAGGCGCTTGCTCTAGGTAGGCATTGATGCAATCTTGGACTCGCCGAAAGCGATCTCCACCAAGATGCGTACCGCCATACCAACGGGTGACAACGATAAGATGATCCGTCAGATTTGCGCGTTCCAACATACGCAGGATGATTGCGCCTGCACCACTTTCACCATCATCATTCTTGATTGGCCCACTGTCTGAGCAATGCAACGCCCAAGTATTATGTGTCGCTTTTGCGAAACGTTTGTTGCGTTTGAGCTCTTTCAGAAGTTTCAGTGCTTCGGTTTTGGAGCGCGCAGGTGCCCCGCTGACCGCGTATTTGGAGCCACGGTCTGTTACAACATGCGCAATTTGGAACACTATTTCAGTGTTGCCGCAGTTCGGCGCACCGTTTCAATACGCGCTGCGTTGGGTGGGTGTGTGCCTAAGAATTTATTGCCTGGATCCGCGATCTTTGTGAAGAAGGCCGCGCCAATGACAGGATCATACCCAGCTTTATGTGCGATCACTGTTCCTAGCTCATCAGCTTCTAATTCAAAGTCTTTGGAATAGCCGCGCGCGCCGACAGTCGCGCCAACTTGTTGCGCAGAATCGATGGCTTGCTCGCCCGCGCCGGTAATCGCTGCGATGCCACCAAAGATAAGTGCGCCCGCGGTTGCGTTACGTTGTTGCCGATCAAGGTGTGCTCTTATGTGGTGTGCCGCCTCATGGCCCATGACAAACGCGAGCTCATCTGCATTCCGAACCGTGGCGATAAGCGGAATGTTGAAAGCTAGAATCGGGCGACCGTCTTTGTCACGGGTTTGAAAGGCATTTGGCGGCTGACCCGGACGATCATCAACGACGATGTTAAAGTCACAATTCATATTGGTTGTGCGCGCGCGACATTCTGCTTCGGCCACGGGTTCGACCGTGCGCACCACTCTAACAAACTGACGTGCAGCTTGTTCCGCGCGCAGCGATGTCGTGGGGTTCGGCGTGCTGACGGCAGGTGTCGTGGGTTCGCTCGGGGCCGTTGGCGCTGGGCGCGATACGGACACACAGGCGCTAAGACCGAAAGCTAGAAATGGGACGAGAAGATATGTCTTCATAGTTTTGCGCTGCCTACATATGCTCTGTTTGCGCTCAAGATAGGTGGCTGACGCGTTCAATACTAGTCACGAATTTGCGGGGATTGGCGTTGCTGCTTTTAAGAATGCGCCCTAAGCTGGCGCCATGTTTAGTATAGAACACGAATTTGACTCTAGCATCATCACGCTTGTGGATGAGGCGCAAAGCGTGGCCCAAGAGGATGTGGTGATAAACGCATTTGCGGAATGCATCACATTGGAACAGTTCAATCCACGACTAAATCGCGCGGAAAAGATAACGTTGAGCATGGAGCAAGTGCGCGATCTCGCAGCAGCACTGGATTTGCCAGAGGGTGTCTACCGCATTCGCCCAGAGGAAGATGAGAAGGAATCGTAAGATGCAGACAGGTTTTTTCTGGGATGAGAGCACGTTTTGGCATGGTGGCGGCAACTACGCGAGCATGTTCCCTGTAGGCGGTTTTGTGCAGCCGATGGTGAACGGCGGTTTGCCTGAAAGCCCTGAGAGTAAGCGCAGGATGAAAAATTTGATGGATTTGACAGGTCTATCTGGTGAGCTTGCGATGCAAAGCGCGCCATTGGCGAGCATGGAAGATTTGCGGCGTGTGCATCCGGCGGCTTTCTTGGATGAGTTTAAGCGCCTTTCTGACACTGGTGGCGGTGAAATTGGTTCGCGCTGTCCTTTTGGCCCCGGTGGGTTTGAGATAGCTGCGCAGTCTGCAGGCCTTGCCAAGAGCGCATTTGCGGCTGTTTTGAGGGGCGACCTGAAGAACGCCTATTCGCTTTCGCGCCCCCCCGGTCATCATTGTACGACCGATACGCCCATGGGTTTTTGCCTTTTGGCGAATATTCCTATCGCGATCGAGGCGGCTTTGGCGGCTGGTCTCGCCAAACGCGTCGCAGTGCTGGATTGGGATGTGCACCACGGCAATGGCACAGAAGCGATCTTTTATGATCGTTCGGACGTGCTGACAATTTCGATCCATCAAGAAAACAATTTTCCTGTCGGCACTGGCGACTTTGAAGATCGAGGGGCTGGTGAGGGCGAAGGCTTCAATCTCAACATCCCGCTAGGCGGGGGCGCTGGGCACGCGAGTTATCTTGAGGTGATGGAGCAGATTGCTTTGCCCCAAATTCGTGCGTTTCAGCCTGACGTGATAATCGTGGCTTGCGGGTTTGATGCGGCGTTGATTGACCCGCTTGGTCGGATGATGGCGACAGCGGATACGTTTCGCCAGATGACGCGACAGATCATGTCGCTTGCGGATGAGACTTGCGAAGGTCGTTTGATGATAGCGCATGAGGGCGGATATTCAGAGGTCTATGTTCCGTTTTGTGGGCACGGTGTGCTGGAAGAAATGAGTGGCAGCAACATTACTGCACCTGATCCGATGGCGGAGCTTTATGTAAAACGTCAACCGGGTCTTGCGCATCAGCGGTTCATCAGTTCCGAAATTGCGCAAATGCGAGATGCTCTGGGCCTTTAAGCTTGAAACCTGCGGGCAGAGTGCCGATGTAGCCAGCAACGAAGAAGGAGCCGTTTGTGCCATATCCAAATCCAGCTGCGATGGACTTTATGCTCTCGCGTCGTTCGCGTCCTGCGAAAACCTTGCAAGGCCCTGTTCCAAGCCGCGATGAGTTAGAGCCACTTTTGACGGCTGCGGCACGCACGCCTGATCATGGCAAGTTGGAGCCGTGGCGCTTTATCGTGTTGCAGGGCAAAGCGATGGATCGCTTGGCAACGCTTGCTCAAGCACGTGGTGCGCAACTTGGTTATGACGCAGAGAAGACAACCAAGGGGGCCGCGCAATTCGTAACAGGCGAATTGGCTGTTGTGGTCGTAGAGGTGCAAAAGCCGTCCGAAAAAGTCCCCGCGATAGAGCAAACCTATTCTGCAGGCGCTGTTTGTTTGGCACTTTTGAATGCTGCGTTGGCGAGCGGATGGGGCGCAAACTGGCTTTCTGGTTGGCCGTCCCATGACCGTGAATTTATCGAGGCTGGTTTCGGTCTGGGCTCGCAAGAGAGTGTCGCTGGCATTATTCATATCGGCACAGAAAAGATGGCACCGCCGGAACGTCCGCGCCCTGACTTAAGCGCTATTACGTCTTGGGTTGATGCATGATCCTGTCGTCATTCTTTAAAGCAATTGGCCAAATGGGCGACCCACGATTTCGCCGGGTCCTGCTCCTGGGTGTTGCGCTGACAATTGCTTTGCTTGCGGGCTTTTATGCGCTGTTTCTGACGCTGATGAATGAAGCAGTGGATGGCACGATGGTGCTGCCGGTTATTGGCGAAGTCACGTGGCTGGGCGATTTGCTTGGCTGGGGATCGCTCTTTTTGATGCTGTTCTTGTCAACATTTTTGATGGTGCCGGTTGCGTCAGCGATTACGTCGCTTTTCTTGGATGAAGTTGCCTCCGCCGTGGAGGCCAAAAACTATGCGCATTTGCCCCCTGTGAAAGGTGTTTCGTTCTACGAATCCTTGCGCGACACGATCAATTTCTTAGGCATTTTGATCGGTGCAAATATTGTCGCTGTCTTGCTCTATGTGATGTTGCCGTTTGCTGCGATTTGCATCTTTTGGGCGCTCAACGGCTTTTTGCTTGGCCGCGAGTATTTTCAAATTGCCGCCATGCGCCGCCTTGGCCGAGAGGGCGCAAAGCAGGCGCGTAAAGAACACTTCGGTTTGATCTGGCTTGCTGGATGTTTGATGGCAGTGCCACTCACGGTGCCACTGCTGAACTTGTTTATACCGATATTAGGCGCGGCAACCTTTACCCATTTGTTCCATCAGACACAGATGCGTCGCCCATTCGGTTAAACATATCAAGATCGCGCACGCTGATCACACCTGAAATGATCGTCCCAGCGATGATGCACCACAATACGGCGCTGATCGCGGTGGTAATCCATGCTTTCTTTTTGAGGTTATGATGTTCCGGGGATCCGGCATGTGTGCCAGGAACAATCTCGCCCACGTCCCCTTGGGTTTGAAGACGGATTGGGATGACAATAAGAAACGTCATGAACCAAATGACTGCGAATAGGACGAGCGCTGATGTGATGCCCATTATACTTGCTCCAGCTCGGTAAGAGTTCCGTTCATATCTTTTGGATGCAGAAAGATGACCGGTTTGCCATGTGCGCCAATCTTTGGCTCTCCATTGCCAAGCACACGCAAGCCTGAGGCAACCATCTGATCACGCGCAGCGATAATGTCATCGACTTCGTAGCACACATGATGAATGCCGCCTGATGGGTTCTTTTCTAGGAACCCGTTGATTGGGCTGTCGTCACCTAATGGATAAAGAAGTTCAATTTTGGTGTTTGGCAGCTCAATGAAGATAACTGTGACGCCATGATCTGGCTCATCTTGTGGTGCACCCACATTCGCGCCAAGCGCATCACGGTATTGCGCAGCGGCGGCTTCAAGATCAGGCACTGCGATAGCTACATGGTTCAATCGTCCAATCATCGGGACACTCCGGTTCATTTCTTTGCGCACTATATGGCGCGGCGTGTGAGTTTCGGCAAGCGGACGCATAGACGCGGCCTCGCTAAATATGGGGAGGATTAATCACTTGTTAGGCTCGTTGGCCTAGCGTTGAGGGCAGCTGATATAGATTCGAGGGAACCATGAATGAACTGGAATACACATCCTTAACGCCCGCGGCGACGGCAACCCGCCCGTTGCTTGGATTGACCATCTTAGTGGCAGAAGACAGTCGATTTGCTTGCGATGCGATGCGACTGCTGTGTCTGCGCAGCGGTGCACGTATTCGACGTGCGGATTGCCTGCGTTCGGCGCGGCGTCATTTACAGGTGTATCGCCCCAGCGTCGCGATCATTGACCTTGGACTTCCCGATGGTTCAGGCGCAGAGCTGATCAAAGAGTTGGCAGAATCGGAACCGCGTATTCATTCGCTCTTGGCGATCAGTGGTGATGATACGAAAAAGGATCTTTCGCTCGAGGCGGGTGCA
>JAHEGL010000067.1 GCA_024645145.1 Planktotalea sp. | reverse complement strand
AGTGATATATGGGCTTGAAAGCACCAAGCCACAAGGCGTCAACTCGGCGCACATGACATCAAGGCAGAGCATAATGCAAGCAGCGATCCAGTTCCCCCCTATCTCACCAGAGATTTTTTCCATCGACCTGTTCGGCTTTGACTTTGCGCTGCGGTGGTATGCGTTGGCCTATATTGTGGGTATTTTGATCGGTTGGCGGCTCGCACTGATGGCTGTAAAAGCTGCGCGGCTTTGGCCCAACGATCAATCCCCAATGACCCCTGCGCAAGTAGAGGATTTGCTCACTTCGATGATTTTGGGCGTTATTGTGGGCGGGCGTTTTGGGTATGTGGTGTTTTATCAACCTGCCTATTACCTTGCCCATCCGCTTGAAAGCTTCATGATCTGGCAGGGCGGGATGTCGTTTCACGGCGGCCTCCTTGGTGTGATTGCTGCTGGTCTCTACTTCTGCGCGCGCACTGGCATTTCCAAACTTCATACGGCGGACATGATGGCGCTTGCCGTTGCTCCCGCGTTGTTCCTCGGTCGCATTTCGAATTTCATCAATTCAGAACTTTGGGGTCGTCCGACTGATCTTCCATGGGGGGTTATATTCCCTGACGCAGCAGCTCAACGATGTGGCCCATTGATAGACGTCTGCGCGCGACATCCTTCACAACTTTACGAGGCTTTGCTTGAAGGGTTGGTGCTCGGCGCTGTCATTTTGTGGCTGGTCTGGCGACGCGGTGCGCTTAAATTTCCCGGCACAATTATGGGTATATTCTTTGCAGGGTATGGCGCTGCACGCTTTCTTGTCGAGTTCGTACGCCAACCCGACGCGCAATTCATCACTGAAGGCAATCCCCTTGGTCTCGCGCTGCAAACGGGTGGATATGGCTTTACGATGGGCCAACTCTTGTCGATCCCGATGATCCTTATCGGCATATGGTTCATCCTGCGCGCCCGCAAAGTATGACCCCGCTCGAAAAAATCCTGACCGCGCAGATCAAAGCGCAAGGGCCGATCAGTGTATTGGATTACATGGCGCTCTGCCTGTTTCATCCAGAGCATGGATACTACAGCACGCGCGACCCATTTGGTGCAGCCGGTGATTTCATCACTGCACCTGAGGTGAGCCAGATGTTTGGCGAACTCATTGGCCTCACCCTTGCGCAGACTTGGATGGATCAAGGCAAGCCCGCGCGTATCGCCTTGGCTGAACTCGGTCCTGGGCGCGGCACGCTGATGGCTGATATTTTGCGCACCGCAAAAGCGGTCCCAGCCTTTGCCGATGCCTGCGAAGTTCACCTTGTTGAAGCGTCGCAACACTTACGCAAAGCTCAAGCACAGACGCTTCGCTATGTGACACCCACTTGGCATGTACATACAGAAGAATTGCCAACAGACGTGCCGCTTTATCTTGTGGCCAATGAATTCTTTGATGCGCTGCCAATCCGTCAAATGATCCGCGACGGCGAGGCTTGGCGTGAGCGGCAAGTTGGAGTTGAAGGCGATGCACTGACATTTGGTCTGGGTGCGAGTGCGCCTTTGAGTGCGCTTGCCCATCGTCTTGAAGATACAAAAGATGGTGATCTTGTTGAATTCTGCCCGCAAGCACCCGCCATCATGCAGAGTCTCGCACAGCGTATCGATGCAAATGGCGGCGCTGCGCTGATTTTTGACTACGGCGACTGGCGCTCCCTTGGCGATACTTTGCAAGCGCTCCATGCGCATGAAAAAGTCTCTGCCCTTTATAAACCCGGTCAAAGCGACCTCACCGCACATGTTGATTTCGAAGTCCTTGTCGCTGACTTGCCCTGCGCCCACTCGCGTATCACACCTCAAGGGATATTCCTTGAGCGTCTCGGCATCACCGATCGCGCGCAGGCGCTTGCAAAAAACCTAAGCGGCGCAGCGCTGGAACAGCATATCGCGGCGCACAGACGCTTGACCCATCCCGATGAAATGGGAACGATATTCAAAACTTTCGCGCTCTTTCCAAGCAGCGCAAATCCACCAGCGGGATATGAAACATGACGATAGAAACGCTCAAAGCTGATTCACTACATGCCATAGAACACGGCTTTTTCACTCGCAAAGGCGGTGTATCGACGGGCATATATGAAGGCTTGAACTGTGGCTCTGGCTCAAATGACGCCGCACAAACGGTTCAAACCAATCGTGCGAGCGTTGCGGATCATATGGGGACCTCGGTGAATGCCCTTGCTGGGGTCCATCAACATCACAGCGCGGATGTTGTCACAATCGTGGAACCGACCGATGAGCGCCCAAAAGCAGATGCCATGGTGACGAACCAAAAGGGCATTGCCCTTGGCATTCTCACTGCTGATTGCCAGCCCGTCCTATTTGCGGATGCGGACGCTGGTGTGATCGGCGCGGCGCATGCAGGGTGGAAGGGTGCTTTGAGCGGGGTTCTTGCGAACACAGTTACCGCGATGGAAGCACTCGGTGCGAGACGAGCCAATATCTCAGCGGCCATTGGTCCCTGCATCTCACAAAAAGCATATGAAGTTGGCCCAGAATTTTTCGAGGACTTCGTCGCGACTGATCCAGAGTTTATGCGCTTCTTTGCAAATGGCGAAAACGACCGCATGCAATTTGATCTACCAAGCTTTGGCTTGCACATGTTGCGCGACGCGGGCGTTGGCACAGCTGAATGGATCGGTCACTGCACTTACGCGGATGAGGCGCGCTTTTATTCCTATCGCCGCACAACGCACCGCAAAGAAGCCGACTACGGGCGGCTCATCTCTGTTATTCGATTGTGAACAATCACACAGTTTCCGCGCTATTAACCTAAATCCACCTAATGCCTGACACTTTGCCGCCCTAATCAAGCGGCATCACCGTTACCAATAGGTAAACAAACACGAGCATAAAGCAGGATTAACCATGAAACCCAAAGCACGCTTCATAGCATCTGTCGTGAACACAGCGAAATCCGAAGTTCCCGCGCTCCCTTTCGAACGCGGTGCGCGACGTGCGGCCTTTATCGTCAAGCGCAACACTGAGAAAAAAGAACTCAAGTCGGCCTGATCTTCAGAGCGACGCGCTTTCACGACTTCTAAACGCACCGCGATTCGGCGCGACATAAGCAGAACACGCCCACTTCTGGGCACAAATGTGGCAGCTTTGCCTTTTTCTGGCGAAACAGTCCCTTCAAAACGAACAGCATTGGTGAAAAGTAATGAAGAAATTAACCTAAATTTTGACACACGCCCGACGGGCATGACATCCATAATTCAGATTTAACGACTTGTCCGGTCGTCGTTGTCAGTGGGGGCCGGCGCGGTTGTGACATACCTCGATAGGTATATTCATGGCGAACCAACTTTCACCTGCATTGCGGGCAGAAAATACATATTCCCTCCCGGTCACAACTGATCGGTACTCTCCCTCCCAGGGGCGTTCTCCGCGCACTCAACCTCTCATGCGCAAATTTGAGATTGCTTCCCTTCTTCCCTGTGGCGCGGCGCGCACCTCTCACCATCTTGCGCCTGCCACTGACCTCTTTGAAGCGACCTGCTCCGCCTTTGCGCGTGGCACTCTCATCTCGACCCCTATGGGTCCTGTTGCTGTCGAAGACCTGCTTCCCGGCGATTTGATTGATACGGTTAATGGCGATCCTGAACCGTTGATCTGGATCGGCTCGACCAGTTTTGTACCCGCGCAAGCCCTTCCGACATCGTCCCTTAAAGGGTTAATTCGGCTCGTCTCTGATGGGTATTCAAATATTGGGTCGCTTGGCGACGTTCTTCTTGGCGAGAATGCCCGCCTGTTACAAAGGCCCCCATCGCTTGAAGAAAAGATAGGGGTCAGCTGCGTTCTTACGCCTGCACGCGACCTTGAAGATGGTCATTCCGCCTTCCTTGTTTCACCGCCTAGCCCTGTGCGATTGTTTCATCTACAAACTAAAAAACACACAGCAATCTATGCAAACGGTCGCGAAGTCGAAACTTACCACCCAGGAAAAGGCGCACAAGATCAGCTTGGCGAAAACATGCGCTCGCTCTTTTTATCGCTGTTCCCAGATATTGATCGCTTCGAGGACTTCGGTGCTTTGGCGTATCCACGCATGTCGAAAGAAACTTTGGAAAGTTTGACCCGCTACTAAGCGATTAAGTCAGTCTGACTGGCTCAATCGCTCTTCAAGCACGTCAAATGGAACACCAGGCTCGTCCTTTGCACCACGAATGACGAGCGAGGTTTTCACGCTTCCCACATTTTCGGTGGTCAAAAGTTCGGACGTCAGAAAGCTCTGAAATGAGCTCAGATCGGGTGCGACGCATTTCAGAACGAAATCCACTTCACCATTGAGCATGTGACATTCTCGAACGAGCGGCCAATGGCGGCACTGCTCCTCAAAAGCGCTCAGATCTGCCTCTGCCTGACTTTGCAGCCCGACCATTGCAAACACCTGCACCTCGAAGCCGAGTTCACGCGCATCCACATCAGCATGATAGCCCTTGATGTAACCCGCTTCTTCAAGCGTACGTACACGGCGCAAGCAGGGGGGCGCGGAAATTCCGACGCGCTTGGCGAGTTCAACGTTGGTCATTCGACCATCCGCCTGTAATTCAGCAAGAATTTTGCGATCAATTGGATCGAGTCGCATACCAGCCATGCGTGTCCCTCCGATGAGTGTGCTTTGGCGATGTAATACAAACTACATGGTACACGCAATAATGTTTCGCAAGTGCGCAAGAAAATTATCTTATCATCCATTTGCTCGCACAAACATCGCAATCAGGTGATCGGATTGCTTGGCGCTTTTAGCGCCTTTGATTCCCCGTTATAGAGAGCCACGAAATTTAGCAAAAGGTAGCGCACACATGGCCGAGACACGTCACTCCAAAGTTCTTATCATCGGCTCCGGCCCTGCTGGCTACACTGCCGGCGTCTATGCCAGTCGTGCGATGTTGAACCCTATTTTGGTGCAAGGTATCGAACCTGGCGGCCAACTGACAACGACAACGGAAGTCGAAAACTGGCCTGGCGATTCCGAAGTACAAGGCCCCGATTTGATGATCCGCATGGAAGCACACGCCAAAGCGATGGGCACGGAAATCATTGGTGATATCATCACTGACCTCGACCTCTCCGAGCGCCCCTTCAAAGCAAAAGGCGACAGCGGCACGCTTTACACATGCGACTCCGTCATCCTTGCGACTGGTGCGCGCGCAAAATGGCTTGGCCTCCCATCAGAAGAAAAATTCAAAGGGTTCGGCGTGTCTGCCTGCGCAACCTGCGATGGCTTCTTCTATCGCGGCATGGAAATAGTTGTCGTCGGTGGCGGCAATACAGCCGTTGAAGAAGCGCTGTTTCTAACCAAATTCGCGTCCAAAGTGACGCTTGTGCATCGCCGCGATGAACTCCGGTCTGAGAAGATCCTCGAGGATCGTTTGTTGAAAAACCCAAAGATCGAAACACTTTGGTTTCACGAGATCGAAGAAGTTTACGGCACTGATGCTCCCCTCGGTGTAGAAGGTGTTAAGGTCAAGCACACCAAGACAGGCGAAATCACAAACCTACCATGCAAGGGCGTATTCGTTGCCATCGGTCACGCACCCGCCAATGAACTCGTCAGCGACGTTTTGGAAACGCACATGGGCGGGTATGTCGTCACACAACCTGACAGCACAGCCACTTCGATTCCCGGAGTTTTCGCTGCAGGTGATTTGACGGATCACAAATATCGCCAGGCCGTCACCTCTGCAGGAATGGGTTGCATGGCCGCACTCGAAGCTGAACGTTGGCTTGCCGAGAACGACTAACTTACTGATTTTTATTTAATATATAACGCCCTGCTTACTTGGTGGGGCATTTTTCGTTTCATCTGCGACACGCCAATTTTTGTCACAAAATGGCCGCTTGATTTAATGCTGCGCATCCACGATGCGAAGTTTGTTCACGATTGAACAAACCTTTATGGACGTCTCATGCAGCACGCAGACATTAAAACTTTGCCTCAGGAAGAAGATCAGCTCTTCCGGCTTTTGCGTCAGATTGATCTGACGCCAGAAGGATCGCAGCGTGCGATGGCAACGGCTTTGAACATCTCGCTCGGACGGCTTAACACGCTTCTGCGCAGCGCAATTGAAGCTGGTTTCGTCCGTCTGAGCGACCGCAACAGCTCTGACAAGCGTCAACGCGTTGCTTATGCACTTACATTGCGCGGCGCAGCTGAAAAGCTTCGTCTTACAGACCACTTTCTCACCCGCAAATTCGCAGAATATGACGCGCTTCATGCTGAATTGACTGGCACGACGAGCGGCCTTGCCCCTTTCAAACACAGGACCAAGCTAATGCAAAACAACCTTGCACCCATTCCAGAGCTATATGTCTCTTACGATTCCGCACAAAAGATGAAGATGGAAGCGGCAGACCTTACCTCTCACGATCTCTCGCCGCGCCAGACTTGCGACTTAGAACTGTTGATGAATGGTGGGTTCAACCCGCTCAAAGGCTTCCTAGGCGAAGAGGATTACAACGGCGTTGTCGAAAACATGCGTCTCGCGGACGGCACGCTTTGGCCCATGCCAATCACGCTTGATGTCTCCGAAGAGTTCGCAGCTTCCATCGAGCTTGGCCAAGATATTGCCCTGCGCGACCAAGAGGGTGTGATCCTCGGCACGATGACCGTCACGGATCGATGGGAGCCGAACAAGGCCGTTGAAGCCGAAAAAGTCTTCGGCGCCAACGACGATGCGCACCCAGCAGTGAACTATTTGCACAACCAAGCTGGAAAGATCTACCTTGGTGGCCCTGTGACTGGCATCCAACAACCTGTACATTATGATTTCCGTGGAAGTCGCGACACACCAAATGAGCTGCGCGCGTATTTCCGTAAAATGGGTTGGCGCAAAGTTATTGCATTTCAAACCCGCAATCCCCTGCACCGCGCACATCAAGAACTTACGTTCCGTGCTGCGAAAAAAGCGCAAGCAAACCTTTTGATCCACCCTGTTGTTGGCATGACCAAGCCCGGCGACGTCGACCATTTCACGCGTGTACGTTGCTACGAAGCGGTACTGGGCAAATACCCAAGCTCCACAACGTCTATGTCTCTGCTGAACCTCGCAATGCGCATGGCTGGTCCACGTGAAGCCGTTTGGCACGGTCTGATCCGCGCAAACCACGGCTGTACACATTTCATCGTTGGTCGTGACCACGCTGGCCCCGGCAGCAACTCTGCGGGCGAAGATTTCTACGGCCCATACGATGCCCAAGAACTCTACCGTGCGAACCAGTCTGAAATCGGCTGTGAAATGGTTGATTTCAAGCACATGGTTTGGGTCGACGAACGCGCACAATACGAAGCGATTGACGAGATCGAAGATAAAGACAAGGTCACAATTCTCAACATCTCGGGCACGGAACTGCGCCGCCGCTTGTCCGAAGGTCTTGAGATCCCAGAGTGGTTTTCCTTCCCAGAAGTCGTCAAAGAACTGCGCAAGACCAAACCACCACGTTCCAAGCAAGGCTTTACCGTCTTTTTCACAGGCTTTTCTGGCTCCGGTAAATCAACAATCGCCAACGCGTTGATGGTGAAGTTGATGGAAATGGGAGGTCGTCCTGTGACCCTTTTGGACGGTGATATCGTGCGCAAGAACCTCAGCTCTGAGCTGGGCTTCAGCAAAGAGCACCGTGACCTGAACATCCGTCGTATCGGTTATGTTGCGTCAGAAATCACCAAGAACGGCGGTATCGCTATCTGTGCGCCGATCGCGCCTTATGCAACCACGCGCCGTGCGGTACGTGAAGACGTTGAAGCCTTCGGTGCATTCGTAGAGATCCACGTCGCCACCTCGATAGAGGAATGTGAGCGCCGTGATCGCAAGGGTCTTTACAAGCTCGCGCGTGAAGGCAAGATCAAGGAATTCACCGGTATTTCAGATCCCTATGATGTGCCTGTGAGCCCAGAGCTTAGTGTTGAGACAGAGAATGTCGGCGTTGACAACTGCGCGCACCAAGTGATCCTCAAGCTGGAAAGCATGGGCCTGATCGCCGCTGAGTAAATGACTAAAGGGCGCGTAGATATGCGCGCCCTTTCGACCAAATATGTTGATATAATTGAATAATCTCATCCGTACTCGGGATACGCGGGTTGTTCTCGGGCGATCCTGACGCAAGTGCCTGTTCCACCATCACAGAAAACATCGCATCATCTTTTGCATGACCCAGTTCGCTTGGACACGGCACCTTCAAATCATCATTCAAACGCGTCAATTCTGAGCCAGTAGCACCCGTCGTCGGGAT
>JAHEGL010000065.1 GCA_024645145.1 Planktotalea sp. | reverse complement strand
TTCCGGAATAATAAAGCGCCGTTCCAGTATACTTAAGAACACCGGATTGATCGGGAGCGCTAACACGGCATCCCAACGCAGAATCAAACCCGAAAGAAGCAAAACATCGCCCAGATAGATCGGGTTGCGGGAACGCATGAATATTCCTGTTGTCACAAGTTTCTGCGCTTCAAGATGTGGAATGCCGTCGTGCGCTGTTTTCGCATCTCTGTAACCGCAAGAAGCATCAAAATAAGACCTGCGCCAATCAACAAACCACTCAAAAGGTCCGTGAACCAGCTTTCGATGCTTAGACCAAAGCTGAGGTGCTGACTTAGAAGCCAAGCCAGAACGCACATGCCAATCAACCAGACGGGTGGAATGTCGATCATTTTGGCGATGGTTAAGTTTTTCACGCGCGACGTCTTTCTAGCTATTCTAAGATGTATCAAACTAGAGCCATCACATCAAAAACGAAAGTATCATTATGCTAAGTCGCGACGCAATCAACGCGTTTTGTAGATCCCTGCCCAAAACGAGTCATGTCGTGCAATGGGGCAATAGCGATGTGTGGAAGCTTGGCGGCAAGGTCTTTGCCATTTGCGGTTGGTCGGATGGCGAAAGCGCTGTTTCGTTTAAAGTCAGCGATCTGGCATTTGAGGTGCTGAGCGACATGCCCGGCATAAGGCTCGCGCCCTACCTCGCCTCCAGAGGTATGAGATGGGTACAAGTGTATAAGGACCCGGGCTTGCCCGATGAGGAACTCAAAGCGCATATCGAGGCGAGCTATGACATGATCAATGCCAAACTGACCAAGAAGTTGCGCACAAACTTGGGCCTCGACTAAACCTGAGTTGCAAATGTGGCGTAATGGCAAAGATTAAGAGCGCAGTCCTTTACCCAAAAGCTGCGCCAGTTGCGAAGTGCGCGCCTTGTACACCTGATAACTCGGGCGCGGGGATTTGAGCCCATAGTAGGATGAAAGAATTGTCTGTGCTGTAATATCTGGCGCAGGGCATATGATGCGGTCCTGTTCAGCCTCATCTAACAGCCAATTTGTTAAGCCCTTCAACATATTCGCTTCGATCTGTTGTATCTCAGTTTGAACGCTTTCATTTTTGACGGTCATCATTTCATCACCGTGCTCTGCATCGAGCAGCACGGCCATAACGCCGTTTGGATCAAAGGCATCAAAGACGTCGCTGAGCAAGGATGTCGGATCCGCGCCCGGCACCAAAAGGGTATGTATCTGCGCCTCGACCTTTTTGAAAAAGCTCAAGACCAAAAAGCCAAAAACGTCTTCTTTGCTTTGAAAATGCAGATACAGCGCTGGACGCGACATTTGCGCCTTCTGCGCGATCAACTGCATAGAGGTCTTGCGAAATCCATGTTCCGCAAAGACTGCAAACGCTGCATCAGCGATGATTTTTTTCTTATCAATTTCATGTCGATCACTACTCATCCAGCGTTCCTGACAAAAAATATGATTTTTGTCAATTGACACGCTGACACAATCACCTACTTTTGTCAGGACCTTCAGAGGAGCGAGATCATGGCCACCACGATAACAGTCAATGGAACAGAACGCAGTGTTGAGCTGCCCGACGACGTGCCCCTTTTGTGGGTATTGCGAGACGAGCTGAACCTCACAGGTACCAAGTTTGGCTGCGGTGTGGCTGCGTGTGGGGCCTGCACAGTTCATATAGATGGTGTTGCCGTACGCTCCTGCCAAACAGCTTTGTCCGATGTCGACGGCGCTGTCACGACGATCGAAGGGCTTGGCACACCTGAGAGCTTGCATGCCTTGCAAGCCGCTTGGGTCGAACATCAGGTCGCACAGTGTGGTTACTGCCAATCTGGGCAAATCATGCAAGTGGCCAGCCTTTTAGCAGAGAACCCCGCGCCAACGGACCAAGACATTGATGATGCCATGCAAGGCAACCTGTGCCGCTGTGGCACCTACCCACGCATCCGCGCCGCTATTCACACGGCTGCAAAAGCCACGCAGGGAGCATAAATCATGGCCTCTTTCAAAAAGATCGCGCGCCGCACATTTCTGATTGGCTCCGCTGCCATTGCTGGTGGTGTTGCCTTTGGTGCCTACAAATACACACGCCCCTTGGAAAATCCACTTGAGGCAGGCCCGAACGAGGCTGCGCTCAATCCTTTTATCTTTATCGACCAAGAAGGCGTCACAATAATCACGCCGCGCGCGGAAATGGGTCAAGGGGTGCACACGACCCTCGCGGCACTTGCTGCAGAAGAGCTGGACGTGGCTTGGGAAGATGTGCGCGTACTGCACGGGCCCCCTGCGAAAGCCTATTATAATAGTGCACTTATGGGGGCTGTTTTGCCGGTGCCCGAGTACTCAAAGAGTGCGTTGATGCAAACCATGTCCGAAGCCATTGGCGAGGTGAACAAGCTTCTTGGAATGCAGATGACGGGTGGCTCCACGTCGATGATGGATGGGTATGACCGTCTGCGTCGTGCCGGTGCCAGTGCACGCGAAACCCTCAAGCTGGCAGCCGCCGACGCGTTCAATATCAGCGCAAACAGCCTGAAAACCATGAACGGTCGCGTCTATACGCCTGATGGAAACTCTATCTCTTACTCTGATCTGGCAGCAGCGGCGGCAAAGATTGACCCGCCTCAAGTTGAGTTGCGTCCGCAGTCAGAGTGGAAATACATCGGTAAAACCATGCCGCGCGTTGATATGCTTGGCAAAGCCACTGGGACCGCTGAATTCGGTGTCGATGTGCGTGTTGAGGGTATGAAATACGCAACAGTGCGCATGAACCCGCGCCTTGGTGCGCCCATGAAGTCAATGGATGCGAGCGCGGCGGAAGCTATGGCTGGCGTTGAAAAAGTGATTGCGCTTGAAGATGGCTATGCGGTCATCGCCTCCAACACATGGCTCGCGTTTCAAGCCGCTGATGCGGTTAAGGCGGATTGGGCCGACGCACCCTACCCCGCTGAGCAAAGCGAGATCATGCAAGCGATTGAAGAAAGCTTCGCGGGCAAAGCAAACTCGACCCTGCGTGACGATGGCGATGTGGAAACAACAATCGAAGGCGCGGACGTCATCGAAGCCGAATACCGCATGCCTTTCCTTGCGCATTCAACAATGGAGCCGATGAACGCCACCGCTCATTTCACAGGGGAGGCGTTAGAAGTCTGGTGTGGCAATCAAGCGCCAACTTTGATGCGTGATCAATGCGCTGTCGCCGTGGGGCTCGAGCCGGATCAAGTGACGTTGCACACCACACTGATGGGCGGCGGTTTCGGGCGGCGCAGCGAAACAGACTTTGGCGTTATCGCCGCAAAAGTCGCAAAAGAGATGCCGGATGTTCCCGTAAAAGTCACATGGACGCGGGAAGAAGACATGCGCCATGATATGTTCCGCCCTGCCGCGATTGGGCGCTACACGGGTGCCGTGAAAGATGGCAAAGCGGTCCTTCTTGACGGGCGTGTTGCAGGACCATCTGTGACCGCAAGCGCGATGAAGCGTTTGATGGATTTCTCTGCGGCGGGTGCTGATAAGGTCCACGTCGAGGGTGCTTTTGATCAGCCCTACCAAATTCCGAACTACCGCATTCAAGGGTTTCTAACGCCAATGAATATTCCGCTCGGCTTTTGGCGCTCTGTGGGCAATTCGGTCAATGGTTTCATGCATGACAGTTTCCTAGATGAATTGGCCCATGCTGCCGGAGCGGATCCCTTGGCATTTCGCCTTGATATGATGCGTGATGAACACGCACCCTCTGCTGCCGTGCTCGAAGCGGTGCGCGATATTTCTGGATGGACAGGCAAGACCGAAGACGGCGTCGGGCGCGGTGTCGCTTTTGCGTATAGTTTTGGAACCCCTGTTGCGATGGTGATTGAAGTCGTCGATGAGGACTCAACAATTCGTATCAATAAGGCTTGGATCGCCGCAGACTTAGGCACCATCCTTGATCCCGGCAACCTTGAGGCCCAGCTGTATGGCGGCATGATCTACGGTCTCTCCGCTGCAGTCTATGGCGAGATCACCTTTGCAGATGGCGCTGTTGAGCAAGGTAATTTCCCCGACTACGATGCTTTGCGCATTCACAACGCGCCTACGACAGAAGTGAAAGTCTTAGCGAGCGGTGGGCATATCGGCGGTGCAGGTGAACCAGGTACACCGCCGTCTATGTCAGCTCTGACGAATGCGATCTTTGATTTGACAGGTGAACGTGCCCGCACGTTGCCGTTGATGAACACGTTTGATCTTTTGATCTAAATGCAGATCGGGTTTTGGCTTAAGCCAAGAACAATCAATCAACCCTAAAGGAACGCGCCCACAGCAAGTTGGGCGCGTTTGTTGTTGGTGTGGAAACAACCCTGCCGTTGGTTGAACACAATTGGCGCTAAATTTTCTGAAAAAGGTCCCATTTCGCGCGCATACGCGCCCAGAACCCACTGTAGCCATTTTGGAAACAGCACGGAAACGCATTGTTTCCGCTTTGCTAGATCAGAATGGATGGCGGTCATGCCCAATGGATATTTAGTCACGCTTGGTGATAGCTCGCTAGACGTAAATGATACGATAGATGCGAGCCAAGTCTTCTTCACGATAGCCAGCACAATCAGCACAGGTGGTTGGAATTAGTCAGGCATCTGGGATGGCAACGGTTCATTTTATTCTAATATCAACGACCCGGCGTTTACTATGAAGGCACCGATGGCAGTGTCTATTTCATTCCCAACACATGGTTCACTACCAGCGGCACCGCTTATGTGACCTCTGCCCCAAGCTATACCAATAATTCAGTCGTGGCAGGTACCAGCGGCGCAGATGTGATTGACGCAAGCTATATCGATGCCGACGGCGACGAAGTTGATGCTGGCGACGGAACAGGCCCTTTGGGCAACGAAGACACAATCAACGCGGGCGATGGAAATGACAGCGTTGAAGCCGGCCTCGAGGACGATCTGGTCTATGGCGGCGGCGGGGCTGATACGCTCGAAGGTGGTTCTGGCAACGATACAATCTACGGCGATACAGACGGCGTCTTACCCGGCGGCGTTGCTGGTGCCGATAGCATCTTTGGTGGCTCTGGCAACGATCTAATCTTTGGTGAAGACGGCGCAGACACGATCCGTGGCAACGGCAACAACGATACAATCTATGGCGGAGATGGTGCGGATAACATTCGCGGCGATGGCGGCGCGGACCTTATTGATGGCGGCGAAGGGGCCGATACGATTGCCGGCGACGGCGGCGCCGACACGATCCGAGGTGGCGCAGGTGCAGACAGCATTGATGGCAACGCAGGCGATGATCTTATCGGTGCGGAACCCGTTGCAGATGCAACAACGCTAGATTGGGCAAATGTTGATGCGAATGGCAGCTTTGATATGTCAGGTGCCACAGAAACGCTCAACCTTACCGTCGTAACCACAACCAACGCGTCGGGCCAAACTGCAAACACACAATCCAATGGGTCGCCAGCGGCGGACGGTCTTTGGTTGTCAGGCATCACAGATCCCGTCACCACAACGATGACCTTTGATGGCTTAATCGAAAATGCCAACCTCGAAATCTATGACATCGACCAAAACACAGGCAGCTGGGACGATAAACTGACCGTCGTCGCCCTTGATCAAGATGGCAATCAAACCACCGTCACCTTTTCAGACCTAGATGGTCTGCACACAGTCACAGGCGATGTGCTTGATGCAGATGGCAACGCAAGCGGCGGTGTCGAAACGACGGGCGCAGACGATTCTGTCACCATCGATATTGCAGGCCCGTTCGTTCAACTTATCTTCACCTTCGACAACGGCGAAAGTGCTACAAGCAGCGGCCTGTTCGGTATCGGTAATATGACGTTTGATTTCACGTCAAACTATGATGCCGAACCTGACAATGACACGATGAATGGTGGCACCGGCAACGACACAATCTTTGCAGGCAGCGGTAACGATAGCATATCAGGCGGAACCGACAGTGATCTTCTTGACGGCCAAGACGGCGATGATTTTTTCAACGTTGGCGAAGGTGACACTGCGATCGGTGGCGATGGCGACGACATCTTCCAACTTGTCGAACTCGGTGAGACCCCAGGAGCCGGAGCTGGCATTTTCGTGCAAGGCGATGAAGGCGACGAAACCACTGGCGATGTTCTAAATCTCGGAACGCTCGGCAATCGCAATGACATCATCTATTCCAACACCAATGACGCGCTTGGTGGGCTCAGCGGTACGCTTGTCCTTGAAGACGGCTCACTGCTCACATTTGAGAACATCGAGAAAATTATCTGTTTCACATCCGGAACGATGATCGACACCCCCTTTGGTACGCGCGCTGTCGAAATGCTCAAAGCCGGTGATCTGGTCATGACACGCGACGGCGGGCCACAACTTTTAAAATGGGTCGGCGCACGCACAATGCCCTGCACGCCTGACACCGCCCCTATCTTGTTTGAGAACGGTGCCCTTGAAGGACAAACCGCGCCTTTGATGGTTTCGCCCCAGCATAAAATGCTTGTGTATCACTTTTCCGCGGAACTGTTGTTTGGTCAGGATGAAGTCTTTTGCAGTGCGAAACACATGCTTGGATCCAAGATAAAACGTGTCGCGCAGAAAATGGTGACTTACGTACACATCATGTTGGAAACCCATCAAGTGATCACCGCAAATGGCGTAGAAACTGAAAGTTTCCATGCGGGTCCTGAGGGTATGCAAGCATTGTCTGACGACGCCAAAAAAGATCTGTTCACGGTATTTCCCGCCTTAAAAACAGATCCTTATGCGCATGGGCGTACAGCCTACACATGCCTTAAAGCACATGAGACCACGCTCTTAATGGAAGAAATTACGATGGCCGAGGAATGGCGCATCACCCAACAAAGGACCGCTTAAGCGTTTTGCAGATTTTGCGCGTTTCGCGCAGCCGCAAATGCTTTAACCGCCTCACCAAAGGCATTAAACAATGGTCTCGACACAGGATCACCATCTGCGTTCCATTCTGGATGCCATTGCACAGAGGCCGTAAAACCAGGCGCATCTTTCACATAGATCGCTTCGGGCGTGCCATCATCCGCGACACCGTCAATTACAATGCGAGGCCCCGCTTGCTTGATACCTTGCCCATGAAGTGTGTTGGTCATCACTTCTTCAGCGCCAAAAATGCGGTGAAATACACTGCCTTTGCTAAGACTGACCTTGTGGCGAATTTCGAATTTTTCCTCAAGCGTGCCATCTGGCGGCATGCGGTGGTTCATACGCCCCGGCAAATCACGGATTTCGGGGTAAAGGGATCCACCCATCGCAACATTCACCTCTTGGAAACCGCGACAAATACCTAAAAACGGCTGGCCCGCGTCAACACAGGCACGCACCAGCGGCAACGCAATCGCATCGCGCGCGCGATCAAATTCGCCGTGCGCTTCGGTTGCATCTTCGCCGTATTCCTCCGGATGTACGTTTGGACGACCACCCGTCAGTAGAAAACCATCACATCTCGCCATCAGCTCTGCGACGCTGACATGTGCAGGATCGGCGGGGATCAACATTGGCATACAACCAGAAACCTGCGCAATCGCATCTGTGTTCATCACGCCACCCGCGTGAACCGGATATTGATCGTTCAACAAATAGGAATTCGAAATGATGCCGACGATTGGACGCGCCATGCGGGATCCTCACAATGTGTTGGTTTGTCGTTGCAATATATGGCCGAGATGCTCAGTCTTGCAATGCATGTCCTTAAATGAGCGGTCTGATTCATGGCATCCTTCAAATTGAACGACCCAGAATTCTTGCACGACCCAACGAAAACACTCGCGAACATGCGCGCCGAAGGACCGCTTGTGCGTACCAAAATACCGATCATCGGGGCGTGCTGGGCAACAACAACAGATGCAGCAGCACGCGAAATCCTCAAGGAAGAAGCGTTGTTCGCACGCAACCCGGCCAATGCAGGCGGCAAGGATATTTCGCGCTATTACTGGTTCTTACCGCGCTTCATGCGCCTGCTCTCCCGCAATATTCTGAGCCTTGATGGGGATGAGCACAAACGTATCCGCGCGGCAGTGGATCACAGCTTTTCCCGCGTTGTGATTGATGGCCTACGTTCTGCCATCACGCAGATTGCAGATCACTATCTTGATCAGCTAAATCCCTCAAAACCCGTTGATATTGTTGAGGACTATGCCCGCCTCTTACCGCTTGATGTCATCAGTGTGCTGCTTGGAATCAAGCCTGAGCTACGCGAAAAACTCGCGCGTGCCATCGCTCCGATTTCCAAGCCGACGGGTGTCTTGGCGCTCTTGA
>JAHEGL010000061.1 GCA_024645145.1 Planktotalea sp. | reverse complement strand
TTCAGGCTCAGTCACACGATAAAAACCGGTCCAATCAAACCGCGAATCGCTATGGTGCAGTTCACACACGAACGTGGTCATCAAAGCGATTTCGTCGGTCTCATTGCTCGTCAAAGACAAGATCGCCGAGCGCAGATCTTTGTAATTTATTTCAGTCATTGCACTCACCGAATCGTAACCAATTGCTCTTAGCTGTGATCGCAGGTTTTCCAGAACAGGCAAGATACAGATGAACATTACAAGTGAAACGACCGGCGATCTTCAAATTCTAACTGTCCACGCACCGCGGATTGATGCAGTGGCAGCCATCCAGTTCAAAGATACTGTACGGGAGCTCACAGCTGACCAAGAGACGGCGGTTGTGCTTGATTTGAATCAGGTTGATTTCATCGACTCTAGCGGACTTGGCGCAATTGTCGCGTCAATGAAGCACCTCGGCAAAGACCGGCCTTTGCACCTAGCCGGATTAACGCCGATTGTAGCAAAAGTATTTGCGCTGACACGAATGGAACGCGTCTTTAGAATCTTCAGTTCACCCATGGAAGCCGTACAAATAGATCAGGTAAAAAGTGCCTGATGGCTATTTCTTAACACCCATGCATGGCACGCCCAACACTCCTGCACCGCCTGATATTCATCTGGTTTTCCCCGCGACAGAAATGTCTGTGCGGCGCGCCTTGTTGTCTTTGCGCGCTTCGCTCAAAGCGCTCGCAATTAATGAGCTGGCAATTGGTTTTGTTGAAATCATTCTTGCCGAAGTAGCGAACAACATTGTTGAGCATGCATATCCGTTGAATGAAAGCGGCACCGTAACCCTATCTTGCAGCAAAGCGGAACAAGGGCTGCGATTTGAAGTGAGTGATCGGGGAAAAATTCTACCCGGGGGTGTGATTCCTCCTACAAAGGATCACGATCTAGACGCCGAGATAAACCATCTCCCAGAGGGAGGGTTTGGCTGGGGTCTAATTCGCGATATGACGTCAATGCTAATGTATAAGCGCGACGAGGATCGCAACATCCTTCGATTTAGAGACGCTTTCGCTAAGGTTTAGTCTGATTCATGAGCGGTTCTTGCCCAATGCTTGGCTCAAAAGAATCAAATAAATTGGCGCGGCATTCACAATCAAAGATTGCGCACCAGAGGTTTCACTCGTCAAAAGTAGTAGGTAGCGGTCGTACTCAGTCGAATGACCCAATGTTGCCTCATTCGCACCAAAGATCGGCCCCGAAATATAGTCATACCCATTCTTGTAGCTGCATATAGCTTCATTCCAGCGTCGCGTGTTAATTGCCCCCACCCAGTGCGCGACGCTGGGAACCTCCCCCCAAATAAGTTGATTCATTGGCAAGTTCGAAAAGCCGCCCTATGCTTTGTCTTATCTAACCAAGAGAGGCGATATGCGCGATTTTCATTTCCCAGGCCGTTCAGAAGTTTATGCGAGCAACGGTATGTGTGCCACTTCGCACCCATTGGGTGCTGCTGTTGGCATCGACGTTCTTAAACGCGGCGGCACAGCGATGGACGCTGCCATCGCAGGCGCTTTGGTGCTCGGTATTTGTGAGCCACAAATGACAGGAATCGGTGGCGATTTGTTCGCACTTGTTGCGCCCTCGGGTTCGAACAAAGTTCACGCTTACAACGGATCAGGTCGCGCACCTGCAGCGAGCAACGCCGAAACTCTACGCGCACAAGGACACACAACTGTCCCGCTATATGGCCCAGAAGCCGTAACAATCCCTACAGCGATGCACGCTTTTTCTCAACTTAGCGAAAAATGGGGGAAGCTCGGATTAGACGCGCTCCTTGCTCCGACTATCCACTACGCTGAAGAAGGTATCCCGGTTGCGCCACGCGTTGCTTTTGATTGGCTTGATGCTTCAAATGCTCTGCAAGGCGCAGGCAAAACGCACTACTTGGTTGATGGTAAAGTTCCAAAAGCAGGCGAAATTTTCCGCGCACCTGGGCAGGCAGAGGTTCTCAAGCGCGTTGCAAAAGATGGCATAAAGGCGTTTTACGAGGGTGAAGTTGCGGATGACATGCTTAGCGCATTGAACGCACTTGGTGGCGTTCACACTGCGAGCGACTTTGCAGGTGTCAGCTCAAACGAAACAAATCCAATAAGTGGAACCTACAAGGGGACGGACCTATTCGAGCATCCGCCGAACGGCCAAGGCGCGACAGCGATCTTGATGCTTAACATTCTAAAGCACTTCGACATTGCTGCGATGGATCCACTCGGAACCCAGCGTGCGCACATCGAAGCGGAAGCGACCAAACTTGCCTATGATGCACGCAATCGCTTCCTTGCCGATCCGGATCACACAGCCAGACTGGAGCACATGCTCTCATCTGAGACAGCGGCGCAACTTGCCGCGTTGATCGACCCGTCGCGCGCTATGGCTTCGGCGACAAAACTCAGCGAAGCAGTGCACAAGGATACGATTTACATCACTGCTGTAGATCGCGACGGCATGTCAGTTTCTTTAATTTATTCTATTTTTCATGGGTTTGGCTCTGGCATTGCCTCTGAAAAATTTGGAATTCTGCTGCAAAACCGCGGAGCCGGTTTCAACTTGGAGCAAGGGCATCCGAATGAATTGGGCTCAGGCAAACGCCCAATGCACACCATTATCCCCGGGATGTTGGTAGAAAACGGGGCACCAAGTATGCCGTTTGGCGTGATGGGTGGCGCATATCAACCGAATGGACATGCGCGCTTTGTCTCGAACTTGAAGGACTTCGGTATGGATGCACAAAGTGCAATTGATGCGCCTCGCTCTTTCGCAGAAGGTGACGTGTTGAAGGTCGAAAAAGGCTACAGCGAACAGGTGCGTTCGGAGCTAGCCGAACTTGGGCACAAGGTCGAAGTGCCGAGTGGCCCCATAGGTGGCGCACAAGCGATCACGATTAGCGACAATGGTGTGTTGGTTGGCGCATCCGATCCGAGAAAAGACGGATGTGCGCTCGGCTATTAATTTAGCTGAAAATGCAACGGGTAGGTCCCATCTTCGATGGGGCCGAACAGATCCTCAATATCGGGGTGATCTACTGGTTCACCCGAATAATCCGCGATCAGATTTTGCTCTGAAACATAAGCCACATAATAGCTTTGATCGTTCTCCGCGAGCAAGTGATAATAGGGCTGCTCGCGCTTAGGGCGGCTATCTTCGGGAATCGCGTCGTACCATTCTTCAGTATTGCTGAATGTTGGATCAACATCAAAAACCACTCCGCGAAACGGGTGCTTTTTGTGACGGACAATCTGTCCGAGGTGATATTTTGAGTGCGCGATCATCATTGCATTGCAGCTCTTATATTTGGTTAGTACCCAATTCAAGGGTGCCTTGTCCAATTTTTTGGCAATTTTTCAGGGAAACAGTTTGTGATCATCTTTGTGACAGTGCTGGAGATTGTAGCGCCCGTGTTTTTGTTGGCCCTGATTGGGTTTAGCTGGGTGAAACTTGGTTTCGAGTACCGCGTTGAGTTCGTCACCCGCCTTGCCATGACCCTTGCCGTGCCCTGTCTAATCTTCACAGCTTTGATGAAGACCGAAATTGATCCAAGTGCTCTTGCGACACTTTTATTCGCCAGTATTGCCGCACATGTTGCGATTGCAGCTATTGGCGCACTTGGGTTGTGGGCGTTTAACATGCGTCAACAAACCTATCTCGCCCCGTTCACTTTCGGAAATACAGGTAACCTCGGTCTCCCGCTTTCTTTATTCGCGTTCGGGGCGGAAGGACTGAGCTTTGCGATGATTGTATTTGCTGTTTCCGCGATCTTTTCTTTCACGTTTGGGATTTGGGTCGTGTCAGGCGGTGGCAGCCTGATGAAAGCGCTGAAAGAACCGATGGTCGGTGCAACACTGCTTGGAACTTTGTTTTTGTGGCAAGGCTGGCGCACCCCAGATGTTCTGACCAATACGCTTGATCTGATCGGTCAAATGGCGATTCCGCTTATGCTGATCACACTTGGGGTTGCAGTTGCGCGGCTAAAACCGGGACGTATTACGCAAGCCTTCGTTTTATCATTTGTGAAATACGTTGTGTGTGCCGGTATCGCGCTGATGATTGGGCGCGCACTTGGGCTAAGCGAAATACCCTTGGCTGTTTTGATTCTTCAGACGGCAACCCCTGTCGCAGTCACAGCTTACTTGCTCGCGGAAAAATATGGTGGGGATTCAGAGGCGGTTGCAGGGCTTGTCGTCGTATCGACCTTGATGTCCGTTGCCGCAATACCGCTCTTGCTGACGTTTCTGCTTTAGCGTGCAAACCTCAAGCGAAAGTCATTTTGCATCGCAGCAATTTGCGCTACTATGAGGAAAATATAAAAATAGAACAAAGCGAGAGGCCAATGAGCAGATTCTTTCGCGCCCTGGTGATTTTGAGCTTGGTCGCATCTTGCGGCGGAGGTGGAGGAAATTTCTCTGCTCCCCGGAACCTTGATAACGCATGCAGCATCGCGAAAGAGCGACCTGCCTACATGAAAGCCTTTCGTAAGGCAGAGCGCAAATGGGGCGTTCCTATTCATGTGCAGATGGCTGCGATGTATCAAGAAAGCAAATTTGTTGGCGATGCGCGCACGCCGCTTAAATACACGCTTGGCGTTATTCCGATGGGGCGCCAAAGTTCCGCGTTTGGCTATGCGCAGGCTCTTGATGCGACGTGGAAAGAATATAAGGTTGATCAAGGCAAGCGTTCTGCAAGGCGCGATCGCATTGAGGATGCGACCGACTTTATGGGTTGGTATATGAACCTATCGCGCGATCGTAACGGCATTTCATTGAGCGATGCGCGCAATCAGTATCTTGCATATCACGAGGGTCACACCGGCTATAAGCGCGGTAGCTTTTATGGCAAAAGCTGGCTGATGCGTATTGCCGGTGAAATCGACGAACGCTCGTTTAAGTATAAAAACCAGCTTCGCGGCTGTCGCGTTTAGCGATTAACACCGCTTGGAAGCGCGGAATCAGGATTGAAAAAGGAATTGTTCATCCGCGCTTTTTTATCCAGCTCACCCAAAATAACTGTTGTGCGATTTCCGCCGTCATCATTGATAACCCACTGGCGCAACTCAACAGGATTCGCCGTGAACACCAGCTCGATGTTGCCATATTCCGGATGCTCTGGATCTTGCGCTTTGACTGTCGTGGATTTGCCATCGCTTGTATGACCGACAACCATCCGTGCGCGTGACAGGTTCACGTTTTTCGCAAGAATAATCGACAGGGGTGTACGCGCGAGCGGGTATGTCTCGGGTGGTTCATTGGTCTTAGGATCATAAATCACAACCGCGCCACCACTTGCGAGAACGAGCTGCTTATCAGGCGGATTATACTCGAACCGAATGCGCCCTGGCCGCTTGATAAAAATCGTTCCAGTAGAAATCGTACCGTCATCATTCACCTGTGTGAACGCACCTTTGGCGGTCTGAAGATTGTTCAGATAATTCGAAATTGCATTCAGCGAAATTTGCTGTGCAGCGGCTGGAATGGCCGTAGCGATCATAATCGCGGCAGCGGGAAGGAGTGTTCTAATATTCATAAGTCCTACTTAACCATTCCAACGCACAGGTACACCCCACGCCACTCTCAAGAATGAGAGAGCGGGGAAGGACTGCCGTTATTGCGCTTCTGGTACGAGTATCTCACGCTTGCCAACATGGTTTGCAGGAGAAACAAGGCCCTCGTCCTCCATTTGCTCAACCAAGCGCGCGGCTTTGTTATAGCCGATCGCCAATTTACGCTGGATGTAGGAGGTCGAGCATTTGCGATCCTTAATCACAATCGAAACTGCAGTGTCATATAGCGCATCTTCGCCATCCGTGTTGCCGCCAAGGCCAAGCACCGTGTCAATGCTGCTTGCTGCTTCCTCGGACGGACCTTCGACAACGCCACTCATGTAGTTGGGTGGGCCGTAGGCCTTTAGATGGTTCACGATTTCTTCGACTTCTTCGTCAGAAACAAAGGGGCCATGACAGCGCGTAATTTTCGCGCCACCTGCCAGGTAGAGCATGTCACCCATGCCGAGCAGTTGTTCTGCGCCCATCTCACCAAGAATGGTGCGGCTATCGATTTTCGAGGTCACTTGGAACGAAATACGCGTCGGGAAGTTGGCTTTGATCGTACCCGTGATAACGTCAACGGAAGGACGCTGCGTCGCCATGATCAAGTGGATACCAGAAGCACGCGCCATCTGCGCAAGGCGTTGAATACACGCTTCGATTTCTTTGCCCGCGACCATCATTAGGTCTGCCATCTCGTCCACAACAACGACGATGTAGGGCATTTTTTCTGGCTGCGTCTCTTCAGTTTCAAAGATCGGTTCACCCGTCTCGTCATCAAAACCAGTTTGCACCGTACGCGAGAACATTTCGTTCTTGCCCAACGCATCCGTAACACGGCTGTTATAGCCGTCAATGTTACGCACACCCATTTTGGACATCTTGCGATAGCGCTCTTCCATCTCGCCCACGACCCATTTCAGTGCGACAACTGCCTTTTTCGGGTCTGTCACAACAGGGCTCAGAAGATGCGGAATGCCGTCATAAACGGAGAGTTCGAGCATTTTAGGATCGATCATGATCAAGCGACACTCTTCCGGTGTCAGCTTGTAAAGCAGTGACAAGATCATCGTATTGATTGCGACGGATTTACCGGAACCCGTAGTACCCGCGATCAAAAGGTGGGGCATCTTGGCTAAGTTTGCCACGATAGGATCGCCACCAATGTCTTTTCCAAGTGCGAGCGGCAGTTTTTGCTGACCATCGCCAAAATCACGGCTGGAGAGAATTTCACGCAAGACAACCTTTTCGCGGTTCTCATTCGGGAGTTCGATACCAATAACAGAACGGCCGGGAACGGTAGACACGCGTGCAGACAAGGCGGACATGGAACGCGCGATGTCGTCTGATAGACCAATCACACGGGATGCCTTAAGGCCCGGCGCAGGCTCTAGTTCATACATGGTCACAACAGGACCCGGACGCACAGAAACGATCTCACCTTTGACGCCGTAGTCATCGAGAACCGCCTCAAGCATGCGCGCATTTTCCTCGAGCGCTTCATCGCTCAGGTGGTGACGCTGCACTGTTGCCGGGCTTTCAAGCAAGTTGAGCGGAGGAAGCTCGAACGCTTCCGCGCTGTCTGCGAATTTCAAAGTCGGCTGCGCTTCGGCCTTTGCACGTGTGGAGGGTTGAACAGGCTTGCGTTGCGTATGTTGCACAACGCTTTTGGGGGCAGGTGTCGGGATAGGATCGGGAACAGGTGCAAAGGCTGCGACCTCTTCTTCGCTTACCTGCGGCGCACTTTCAAAGCTTGGTGCATCAACTGGAGTTGGAGTTGGCAAATACTCCGTTGGCATCGCATCAAAGTCAGTCACGGGGGTCGGTGCTGGCACCGGCTCATGCGCAGGGTCAGGGGCTGAAGGAACTGACGGAGCGACATAGGCCATAGGCTCTTGCGGTACAGGCTGCTCAAGCGGTGGTTGAGTTTGAAAGGACGCGCTCAAGAAGGCGGGCGCAGGCGCAACCGGCTCTTGCATAACAGGGGCTTCAACCGGCTCGGACACCGCTTCCATACGTGCCGATGTAAAGGCCAGCGCGCTTGGTTCAGCCACAGCGGTTAAAGGCGGTTCAGCAACCAAAGTTGCGCTCAAAGGGGGTTCCACACGCATGTTGGGCTGAGTGGTATCCACAACGAGCGGGATAGGGCCGCGGTTACGCGCCTTGGCGGGATGCAACGTAACTGGTGGCTGCGTAACCATATGATTGCGCGCACGGCTTTTGATTACGTTGGAAATCTTGCTCTTGATGCGATCATCCGTTGGCATTTCCGCATAGTTCTCTAGTGCTTCTTGTTCTACCAATTCAGGCTCTGGCATCGGATCTGCACGTTTGATCAAGGACGGCATACGCGCCAGCAAACCGATCTTTTCTTTCTCAGGTGCTTGCTCTGGCTCTTCGAAAACAGGTTCAAGAACTGGCTCTGGCACAACGTGGGTCATTCTCGGTTCGTCCGCGAGACGGCGCGCAGCACGGGCTTCCTCTTCGGCGCGCAAGGCTTCGCGCTTCTCAGTCTGTCGCGCTTGCATCGTGCTCGCTGCCCCAACAGCCCCTTTTGCACCCTTACCGATCAAACGCATCGCCATCATATACGTCACAACAACGCCAATCGCGAGGAACCGTGCGCTTTCTTTCACTTCAAAACGGGTCGCGCCAAGCACAAAGGCCAGCATCACAACTGTCGCAATCGCGAGGAAGAAGGCCACAAGCTTCAAGCCGAATGCCGCGCTGAACGG
>JAHEGL010000049.1 GCA_024645145.1 Planktotalea sp. | reverse complement strand
TCTCAATCGGAACCTGCTAAGTCATTGATTTAATGGTGCCCCCACACGGACTCGAACCGCGGACCTATTGATTACAAATCAATTGCTCTACCAGCTGAGCTATAGGGGCACTACCAATGCGGATACAAAGACAAACGCGCGCTCGCAAGAGGGTATTTCACAAAAATGCAAAAAAGTTTTAACGACTGGATCGCGCAAGCAACGCAACAGCGCAAAGTCCGACAATTATAACTAAAATTGCAGCAGGTGAAGCGTCGCCAAGGTTCTCTAAGCTTGCTTGCTCATATACACGTGTGGCCAATGTGTCATAGTTGAATGGGCGCAACAGCAATGTCGCGGGGAGCTCTTTTACGCAATCCACAAACACCAACAACAATGAGGACAGCACAGATGCACGGATCAAGGGAAGATAGACCGCGCTGAGCACTTGTCCTTTGGTGCGTCCCAAAGATCGCGCTGCCATCGGCAAGCTTGGTGATACGCGCCCCATTGCGGCATCTGCGGCCCCCTGAGCGATTGCGAAAAAGCGCACGCAATAGGCTAGGACCAATGCAAAGGCTGATCCGGTTAATAGCAAGCCAAAGTCGCGTCCTGTGAGCGCTTCCAAGCCGTCTGCCAGAGCGTGATCCAGCACTGCGAGCGGAATAAGGATGCCGACGGCCAAAACTGCACCTGGTGCGGCATAGCCAATGCTTGTAACCGGCATCAACAGGCGCGGCAGTGCCCGATCAGACAGGCGCACACCGTAGACCATGAAAAGACCAAGGCTCACTGTGACGAGCGCAGCACTCCCTGCAACTGTCAACGTGTTTAACAACGCGCTGAGCAAAGTAGGATCCTGCCAGCGATCAGCATTGTCGACCGCATGACGAAAGATGACACTGGCGGGCAAAACGAAGCCTATGGCGAAAGGCAAAGCACAAGCAAGGAAAGCGACGAAAGAGCGCCAGCCTAAGAGGCGCGTCTTAGGGGTTCCACGATGGCTTCGTCCTAAAGAAAAGAAGCGGCTGCGACGGCGAGAGAGCTTTTCAAGCGTCACCAGCAACACAACCAGCAAAAGGACCGTACTTGCGATTTGCGCAGCCCCGCCCGCGTTATTGCTCTCTAGCCAAACGCTAAAAATGCCAGTGGTCAGTGTTTGAACAGAAAAATAATCTACGGTGCCAAAATCATTGACGGTTTCCATCATGACAATCGCGGTTCCAGCGGCAATCGCGGGGCGCGCCATGGGCAGACCTATCCGGAAAAAGCGCGCGAATGCCCCTGCCCCAAGAGAACGCGCGACTTCTTCGCCACTGCTCGATTGTTCACGAAAGGCGGCGCGCGCAATCAGATAGACGTAGGGAAACAATGACGCGCTCAACACCAGAATCGCGGCCCCGACTGAGCGCACTTCAGGAAACCAGTAGTCGCGCGCATTGCGCCAGCCAAACATCTCGCGCAGGCCCGTTTGAACGGGACCCGCGTATTCGAGAAAATCAACCAATGCATACGCACCGACATAAGCAGGGATCGCTAAAGGCAACAACAACACCCATTCCAGCCAACGCGCCCCGAAAAACTGATAGCGCACAATCATCCAAGCTGTCCCTGTCCCGACAATGGCTGAGATTGCGCCAACGCTCACCATCAAGATCAATGTGTTCTTCAAATAACGCGGCAATGTGGTGGATAGCAGATGCGGCCAGATGTTTTCGCTTGGGAAGAAGGCAATCCAGATCACCGACAAAATCGGCAGAACAACGATCAACGCAATCAAGAGCGCGCCAAGCGACCAAAAGCTTGGAAACGACGCGCGTTTCGGGGGTGCGGAGATATCAATCGGGCTCATGCGGCGACTTGTGCCGGAAATCGGTTTAACTGTCCAGAAAAGCGCCCATAGTGCGACATCAAAGCAGTTTATGGAATAGCAGGCACTGATGCAGTTCATACTCCATGCGGGCGCCCATTGTACGGACGACGGCAAACTTCTCAAATCGCTGTTCAAAACAGGGCCGCGTTGCAACAACGTGGCATCGCGTTGCCCAAACCACGTCATTACCGTCAATTGCTCAGCGCTACGGTCAAGGCGCTTTCCAAGCGCTCCGCAGGACCGGATTCGCGCATGGCATTTCTAGATGCAATCTTGGACACAGACGCGACCGATGTGGACCGCGTCATTATGCATAGCGAAAACTTCTTTTGCGTCCCCAAACTTGGCTTTCACAAAGGGCGTATCTATCCACATGCTGGATCGCGTCTTGGCTTAATGACGCATCTTTTTGCAGAAGATGAGGTTGAGCTATTTCTAAGCATCCGCAACCCAGCGACACATTTGCCAGCTATGTATGCCGCAACGCCTCATACGCAGTTTGTCGAATTTCTCGATGGCGCTGACCCGCGTGACATCTATTGGTCTGATCTGATCACCTCGATCCGTCAAGAAGCACCCAATGTGCCAATCACGGTTTGGAGCAATGAAGACACGCCTTTGATCTGGAGTGAGCTTATCCGCGAGATCGCAGGGCTTGCAGCGAATGAACCTATCCTTGGTGGACACGACTTACTGTCGGAAATCATGAGTGCAGAGGGCATGACGCGCTTTGAGAGCTATCTGGAGAGCCGTCCCGACATGACAGAAGTCCAAACGCGCCGCGTGATCACAGCGTTTCTCGATAAGTTTGCGATTGATGATATGGTGGAGGAAGAAGTTGATCTACCGGGCTGGACTGAACCATTGGTCGATCAACTCACAGAGCAATACGAAGAAGACATCTTCGAGATTAGCCGCATTCCTGGCGTGACGTTCTTAAGCCCGTAAGTCCCAAAAGCGTCACGCGATAAAGCTAAAATTCGCGATTAGAGATTAAGAGTGCATTCCAAGCGCTTCTTTATACATCTCGAGCACCGCTTCTTCTTCGGCAATATCGTCTGGCTCGCGCTTGCGCAAAGCAATCACCTTGCGGATGACTTTGGTGTCATAACCACGGCCCTTTGCCTCTGCCATCACCTCTTTTTGCTGCTCAGCGAGGTCTTTCTTTTCCTGATCCAAGCGCTCAAGACGCTCGATAAACTGGCGCAATTCATCTGCAGTGACGCGGTAGCTGGAATCGCTGGTTACATCTGACATGGGGCACTCCGCTGGTGTGTTGGATAGATTGACCTGTCCCTAGCGCCCTGCCCTCAAGGCTGCAAGGGCTTGCGAGCACGACATCCACAGGTTAGGCGATGCAACGTATAGAAAGCGTAAAGGAATGAGCGATGGATGGCTTGATTTGGTCTGGCGCGGCTGTGTCACTATTGGGATTGGTTGGGCTGATCCTAAGCATCATCCGTGTGCAGCGAGCGCGTAAAGCGAACCTGAGCGATGAGGAGCTGCGTTTGGCTGTGCAAAAAGTGTTGCCGCTTAATCTGGGATCGCTATTTTTATCAGTCATCGGTTTGATGATGGTGATTGTTGGCATTTTCCTCGGTTAAATTCTTGCCTGAGCCTGCATGCAAACCCATATCTAACTTATGTTGAAATTTGCCCCTATTTTATTGGCTGTCATATACGGCCTTGCGATGTACCGCTTCTCTGTGTGGCGCACGGGTCGCGAGCTTGATCAGCAATCAAGCGAACTTGCAGATCCAAAGCTACAGCCGATTATGAATTCGCTCGCCAAGGCGCTTGATTTGCCGCGGGTGCGCGTGAACATTTACGAGATTGATCCGGTGAACGGTCTTGCTGCGCCTGATGGGCGCATCTTTATCACACGTGGCTTTTACAAGAAGTTTCTGGATGGTGATGTCACGGGTGAAGAACTCGCGTCCGTTATCGCCCATGAACTTGGGCATGTTGCCTTGGGGCATTCACGCCGCAGAATGATCGACTTTTCGGGACAAAATGCGCTGCGCACAGCGCTTGCGATGGTTATCGGACGTTTCATCCCGGGCGTTGGCCCATGGATTGCAAATATGTTGACGTCTTTGCTGGCGGCACGCTTATCGCGCAGTGACGAATACGAAGCAGATGCTTATGCGGCTGCGCTTTTGACCAAAGCAGGTTTAGGCGTCGCCCCACAGATATCGCTCTTTCGCAAATTGGATGCGCTTACGCAAAGCCAAGCAGGCCGCGCACCTGCATGGTTGTTAAGCCACCCTAAAACCGATGACCGCATTGCGGCACTTGAGAAACTGGAAGCGCGTTGGAGCTAAGCATCTGAAAGCAAGCGACATTCACGCCTGCGACAATGCTTTTCCTAACCTCGGCATCCGCGCTTTTTTCATCAAGCTTTTCAAGGTCCATTCTTCCCCTGAAAGCGCGTTGGCTTTGCCAACAACACTTTGAGCGACTGGCATTACCTTGTCAGGTGATGCTTGCCAAACGCCAAGCAGGTACGTGTCAGGATTAACCCGAGAGAGGCCTTCTTCGGCCAAAATATCGCTTGGAAAGTCTTTATTGTTCAGCGTCACGATCCCATCCACACCTGCAAGGGACGCAGCTGTTATGACGTGGACGTCCGACGGATCTGGCAACCAAAACCGTGCTTCTTGATCGGCATTGTAGCGCACGACAGCATTGGGAAAGGCGACGTTCAGAAAGACCGCCTCGCTCACTGCGTCCTGCGCGGCACCTTCACCGTGCTTCAGCGACGCACGACGCCACTCTTCTAAAATACGTTCTGACCAAAGCGGCTCAAACGCACCCGTTTTCGCAACCCCTATCAACATCTCGCGCATGACCGTCGGGTACAAAACGCATGTGTCGAGCAGGAGTTTCACAGACGATAGAACAGCGCTTTGAGATACCCGCTTTCTGCCAATTGCGGCATAAGCGGATGATCTGGCCCTGCAAAGCCTGTGTGAATAAGAGAACCTGCGCGCTCTGCGCGGCCAATACCACGCGTACATGCAAACCGAAATTTCCCAAGGTCTGCCGCGTGCGAGCATGAGCACAACACTAAATAACCACCCTCTTTCACCAAAGGTGCCGCCAGTTTTGCCAAACGCTCATAAGCGCGCAAACCGACTTCGAGCTTGGCCTTGCTCGGCGCAAACGCAGGGGGATCACAGATCACAACATCATATTGCGCGCCCTCGGCCCCAAGTGCTTCAAGCACATCAAACGCATCGCCTTTACGGGTCGCAAAACGCGCGCTTAATCCTGCGTCTTCAGCGCCCTGCTCTGCCAAAGCCAGCGCTGGAGCAGAACCATCAACACAAAGCGCCGATTTCGCACCACCCGCAAGGGCTGCCAAACCAAAACCACCCACATGGGAGAAAACGTCCAACACATCAGCGCCTTCGCTCAAACGCGCAGCAAAAGCATGGTTGGGGCGTTGATCATAAAATAGTCCAGTTTTTTGTCCGCCTGTCAGATCAGCAGCATAAGACGCACCATTCATCGGCACCATGATCGCTGCCTCAGGCGCGGTGCCCAAAAGCACAGCGTTTTCATCATCCAACCCTTCAAGAGAACGCGTACGACCCGCAGCGTTCTTTAAAATCGTCGAAACACCCGTCACTTCTTTGAGCGCTGCAGTGAGCGGCTCAAGCAGTAGCTCAAGCCAAGCCGCATTAGGCTGCACAACAAGCGCGTCCCCAAAACGATCTACAACAAGACCAGGAAGGCCATCAGCCTCGGCATGAATCAAACGATAAAACGGCTGATCAAACAAACGCTGACGCAATTCCAAGGCGCGGCTGACCTTACGTTCGAACCAAGCTTGATCAATCGCCACCGTTACATCGCGCTCGATCATGCGCGCGGTGATGCGCGACAAAGGATTGGCCGCGACCAGACCCATCGGCCGGCGCTCTGCATCTTCCAGCACAGCAATCGTACCGGGGGTCAGGCTTTTGGAGCGGCGATCAAGCACGAGCTCATTATCATAAACCCATGGCGCGCCATGGCGGATCGCGCGGGCGTTGGCTTTGGGTTTCAGGCGGAGGACGGGAAAAGGGGACGCTGTCATAGCGCCCCCTTACCGAACTGATTGGCTCTTGAAAAGGATCAGTTGCGATGTAGCGCAACAAAGAAACCGCGGTTCTCGTCCTTATAGCCCTCTGGTTCACCAAGTTCTGCAGCGATAACGCCAGTTAAGAAGGTGGTGATACGGAATTTTTGTGTGTTACCAAGCTTGTCAGCCTGAATGGCTTCCGTGCCGCGCAATGCATCAAGATTGGTCACAACATGCTCGGCTGGACGAACTGTCGCGCCAGTAACCGGATCACGCAACGTGATGTAAAAGTTGATGTTGTGAACACCACCTGTGCTGTAACGTGCTTTTTCGGTCAAGCCGTGAAAACGTGTCAGTTGGATATGCATATGCACATCACGCGACCCGTTCAAGTTTGCCACGGCCTGTTCTGCGCTGTCTTTCAAGATAGCTTCAACCTGAGCGTGACGATCACCAAAAAGGTCACCGCGCCAGACAATGTCGCCGTTCGGGTAATAGCTGTTTTTTTCAGACACCTTCAACGTCTTGGGCACGTCCACTGAGAAGCGCGTGACGTTCAGGTTTGGAATATATAGGTTGTCGCCAGACCTCTTAGCAACGCTTGGTGCTGTTTAGCAACGCTTGGTTCTGTCTGCGTCAAAGCACTAGGCTCTAACGGTGCGGTGCTTACAGCGTTACGGGTTGCGGCTTGTGGACCAGCGCAAGCTGATACGGCGACTGCGGCCAAAGCCAGCATTGCAAAGCGAAGTTTTTTCATCTTGTTCTCCCGACCTTTCTGGTCTTGGTTTTGTACTTTTCTGCAACCAGTAGATGGTAGCGAAGCGAGGCGAAAATGGGGCAGTGTCGTGTTCGACACGTGATCTTTGCGTGGTCGAAACATTGAAATTGTGACCCGATCAGTTTGAATTGAGCACGTTAAAAAAATTAATGAAATGCGTATTAGCGTACTCGACGTTAGCGCTAACAACATATATAGAATTGGGATTGCTCCACTACGGGCAAGAACCCCATCCTAGGATACTAATCACCATGAGCCTGCACACGACCATTTCTGACGTCACCGACCGCATTTTAGAGCGCTCCGAGGCACGACGTTCCAAATACATAAACCGTATGCGTGCCGCCGCAGCGGAGGGTCCGCGCCGTGCACATTTGACCTGTGGTAACCAAGCGCACGCATATGCAGCTATGGGAGAAGATCAACAAACACTGGCTGAAACCCCTGCCCCTAACCTTGGTATCGTTACAGCCTACAACGACATGCTGTCTGCCCATCAACCGTTTGAAGGCTATCCCACCATTCTCAAAGAAGCGGCCAAAGCCGCAGGCGGCACAGCGCAAGTCGCGGGCGGTGTTCCCGCTATGTGCGATGGTGTCACGCAAGGGCAAACCGGAATGGAACTGTCACTTTTCTCGCGCGACGTGATTGCCCTCGCGGCGGGCATCGGATTGTCACATAACACGTTCGATGCCGCCGCTTATTTGGGTGTCTGTGACAAAATCGTGCCTGGTTTGATTATCGCAGCCGCAACCTTCGGTTACATTCCAGGCATCTTTGTCCCCGCCGGACCCATGCAATCGGGTCTGCCCAATGATGAAAAAGCGCGCGTGCGCAATGAATTTGCCGAAGGTAAGGTTGATCGCGCCGCACTGATGAAGGCGGAAATGGCCTCGTATCACTCTGCGGGCACCTGCACATTCTACGGAACAGCCAACTCCAATCAGATGTTGATGGAGTTTATGGGCCTGCATTTGCCCGGTTCTTCCTTTGTTAACCCAAACACGCCGCTGCGCGATGCGCTCACACGCGAAGCAGCGACACGCGCCCTCGCGATCACCTCGCTTGGCAATGATTACCGCCCTGTCTGCGATATCTTGGATGCAAAAGCCTTCGTGAATGGTATCGTCGGCCTTATGGCCACAGGCGGCTCGACCAACCTGGTCTTGCACTTGCCTGCGATGGCGCGCGCTGCTGGCGTTGATCTGCGTCTTGAGGACTTCGATGCGATTTCCTCTGTCGTACCGCTGATGGCGAAAGTTTATCCAAACGGTTTGGCGGATGTGAATCATTTCCATGCGGCGGGTGGTTTGCCCTATATGATCGGTCGTTTGCTTGATGCAGGTCTGTTGCATGAAGATGTGAAAACTGTTGCGGGCGATAGTCTCGGCTTGCATGCACAAGAGCCTGCGCTTGATGGCGGCGCTCTGATCTTCCGCGATGGCGCGAAAGACAGCGCCAATGACAAAATCCTGCGCCCTGCGGATGATCCATTCCAAGCAAGCGGTGGTTTGAAGCAACTCAACGGCAACTTGGGCCACGGCATGATGAAAGTCTCCGCCGTCGCGCCAGAGCGTCATGTGATCGAAGCCCCTGCCCGTGTGTTTGAAAGCCAAGACGCCGTTAAGGATGCGTTCAAAGCAGGTGAATTCACCTCCGATCTTGTGATCGTTGTGCGCTTCCAGGGACCAAAGGCCAACGGCATGCCCGAACTGCATGGCCTGACGCCTGCCCTGTCAGTCACCCAACAACGCGGT
>JAHEGL010000048.1:2414-8482 GCA_024645145.1 Planktotalea sp. | reverse complement strand
CCAAACGAAGATGAAGTACGGATCACAAACATCTGTTTTCAAATCCATTCCTGGTTTGGAAAACGCAAACTTCGCACGACTTGGCGGCATTCATCGCAACACGTTCCTGAATTCACCAACCCTGCTGGATCAACAAATGCGGCTTAAGTCGCAACCTCACATCCGCTTCGCAGGACAAATTACTGGCGTTGAAGGGTATGTCGAAAGCGCCGCGATGGGCCTTTTGGCGGGGCGTCTTGCAGCTGCGGAAATTTTGGGAAAAGACATGCCAGATTTACCGCAAGACACAGCGACTGGCGCGCTCGTCCACCATATAACTGGTGGCGCAGACGCGAAAACGTTTCAGCCAATGAACGTCAATTTTGGCCTGTTTCAGCCAGTGGACGGTCTCAAGGGCGGTCGTCGTGGCCGGACGGATCGCTACAAGGCCTACACGGATCGCGCCAAAGCCGCATGGACAGACTGGCTCAGCGCGCAAAGCTAGACAGCACTATTGATGCGCGCTAGCCTTAAACCATGACTGATACCTTTCTTGATAAAGCCTACAACACAGTGGGCACGGATGCGACACGTGCGCTCTATACTGATTGGGCGAAAACCTACGATGCCGAGGTCAGTAAAAATGGCTACGCAACCCCTGGGCGTTGTGCGGATGCGTTGAAGACTGTCACAAATGATTTCACAAAACCGATTTTGGACTTTGGCTGTGGAACAGGCTTGTCTGGCCTGGCTTTGTCACTGGCAGGATTTCAAACGATAGACGGAGTCGATTTAACGCAAGAAATGCTAGAGCGCGCGAGAGAAAAGCAGCTCTATCGCAGCTTGCGACTATCGGATTCAATCGCAGATCTACCAGGCAAACTGGGCGAGTATTCGGCTGTCGCAGCAATTGGCGTGATTGGCGCTGGCGCTGCCCCTTCTCACATTTTTGATATTATTTTCAATGCTTTATCGCAAGGTTCTCACTTTGTATTTTCTTTTAATGACCATACCTTGGAAGATCCGACTTTTGAAGCACGCGTAAACGCAGTCGTTTCTGCGAAACAAGCCAAACTATTGATCGAACAGTATGGCGATCACCTACCAGGCCTCAACATGAAGTCTAAAGTATGTGTGCTTGAAAAAAAGTGATTTTTAGAACACGCTTTGCGCCGAGTCCGACGGGTCCGCTGCATCTAGGGCACGCATATTCTGCACTACTTGCACATGACCTTGCGCGTTCTAATCAAGGTCAGTTTTTCTTGCGAATGGATGATATAGATCAATCGCGCGCGAAAGGTCATTGGGCTGAACAAATTAAAGATGATCTAACGTGGCTCGGTATTACTTGGGATGGGCCTGTTTGGTCCCAAAACGCACGATCAGAGAGCTATACTAAAGTGCTCCAACGTTTGTGGGACCTCGGCCTGCTTTATCCTTGCAGTTGTTCACGCGCCGATATCAAGGCCGCCGCAAATGCACCGCAAGAAGGTGCGCCAGTGTTAGGTCTAGATGGTGTCGTTTATCCGGGCACATGTCGTCATATTCCCAAAGGCACATTTCAAACTGATACCCCCCTTCGCTTGAACATTAAGAAAGCACTTCAAGATATTGATTTAAAAATAATTACCCTCACTGAATCTAGCGAAACTTCTCAACAAACCGCACCCCAAATGATTGAAAATATTGGCGATGTTGTTTTACTACGAAAAAACATGGGTACTTCATACCATCTCTCAATTGTCATCGATGATGCAGATCAGGCTATAACTGATGTCATTCGTGGCGAGGATTTGAGGGAAGCGACGTTTATCCATATCTTGCTCCAGAAAATTTTGGGGCTCTATACCCCGAACTACCTACATCACCCGCTGGTCAGAGACGAAAACGGCAAACGGCTCGCGAAACGTGATGACGCGCGTGCGATCTCTAAGTATCGCGAGGAAGGACTCACAAGGGATGATATTCGTTCAATGGTAGGTTTCGACACTAAGACATTGGCGACATAAGCTCTGTCTCACAATCGCCTGTAATAGAAGTATAAAAACAGCTTAACCTATTTGTATGACAGGCCGGCCCAGACTGCCTAACGACCGCAAGAAGACAATCTTTATCGCAATCCATGCGCAAATCTATCAGCTGTTGAACATTGCCGGATGTCTCGCCCTTGACCCAAAATGACTGACGTGATCGCGCCCAATACGTGACCTTCCCGCTTGCCAAAGTGCGCCTAACAGCTTCTTCATTCATCCAGGCCATCATCAATACAATGCCGGAGTCTTCGGCTTGAGCAATCACCGGAATAAGACCGGATTCGTTGTAGGCCAGCGTTGCCGGGTCGAAAGCCATTGAGTTAATCCTTTGAAATCTGTCTCGTCCCAACTATTTAGGCAATGAAACCTTACAGTGAAAGCCCTCTTGTCATGTCCGGCGAAACCGATCTTATAAAGCTCTACTCGGGGCGCATCCTTGCACTTGCCGCCGATATCCCTAACGCGGAGCGGCTCACGAGTGCTGATGCAAGCGTCAAAAAACGCTCGCCGCTTTGTGGATCGATGGTGACAGTTGATCTCAGCATGGCAAATGACCGCATCAGCGAGTTTGGCCAAGACGTGAAGGCTTGTGCTTTGGGTCAGGCCGCTGCGTCTGTTGTTGGTGGCGCACTAATTGGCAGCACGCCAGCGCAAGCCGTCAAAGCACGGGATCAATTGCGCGCGTTGTTAAACGGGAGCGGTGTGATCCCAGATGCTCCATTCGACGGGTTCGAGGTCTTCTTGCCTGCATCTGGTTACAAGAATCGTCACGCCTCCATACTGCTTTCGATTGAAGCTGCTTGCGAAGCCATAGATGTGATCACGGCAGACGAAAAAAACGCCGCTCACCCTGTATAGGGTGGCGGCGCTAGGTAAGTGCTTTCATGTGGGATCCGATAATCGCCAAAGATGTGCCAGGCAAAGCTCGTTTAGGACAACACTCTCGTTGGGACAGGACGTGTTGAAGTGCATCTAAGTTGGGACAGGATGCGAGGCGGTCGGCACGAAATCACGAGGCAAAAACTCAAACAAATCAAGGAATGTGCAGGGCCGCGACAAAAATCGTCATCAAGGCGATTGCACCGATTGCATCCTGCACCAAAGTGCTATCCGCGCGGGCAATGACTGTTTTGACTTGATCTACCATCGCATGTCTCCTGCTCAATCTTGCTTTTGTTGCGTCTTTGTTCTCACTTGCGGAAAGCAAAGTAAAGAACAAAATGGAACATTTGAGAACATTTCGTTAACTAAACTTCTAACCCACTGAAATTAAACGAATTGCTTGATCATGTTCCATTAACCAAAGAAGAACACGAGCCGCCTTACCGCGTTCCGACGTCAGATCCGGATCATCATGCAACAATTTGCGCGCATCACTTTGCGCGATTTCCATCAATGACGTTTGGCTTTCCATATCCGCGATGCGAAAACGTGGTAGCCCTGATTGCACGGTTCCTATCAGGTCACCCGCGCCGCGCATTTGCAAATCTGTCTCAGAAATTTTGAAACCGTCGTTCGTTTCCCGCAGCACCGTTAAGCGCTTTTGCCCATTTTCGGACAAGGGTGCTTTGTATATGAGTAAACAGGTCGATGCTTCTGACCCACGCCCAACACGGCCTCGAAGCTGATGAAGCTGTGCCAAGCCAAAGCTCTCGGCACGTTCGATTACCATGATTGTGGCCTTGGGGACGTTAACGCCCACCTCGATCACTGTTGTTGCAACCAAAACTTGTGCGCGCCCCTCGACGAAATCCGCCATTGCAGCGTCCTTCTCCACAGCGGGCATTTGACCATGCACAAGCCTTATCATGTCCTCCCCCAAGAGCGCGCGCAACGTTTTGAAACGTTCTTCAGCGGCAATAAGGTCAGACACCTCGCTCTCACCGACCAGTGGACAGACCCAATATGCTTGCCGCCCTTTTGCAATCGCATCACGCAAATGCGCAATTACTTCGCTAACCCGCTCATCTGAAATAAGGGCCGTTTTGATGGGTTGGCGCCCTGCTGGTTTTTCATCCAGAACCGACACGTCCATATCCCCGTATTGCGCAAGTGCGAGACTACGTGGAATGGGCGTTGCCGTCATGACAAGGACATCAGCGCTTTGCCCTTTTTTGCCAAGCTCAAGCCGCTGGCGCACACCGAAACGATGTTGCTCATCGACAATTGCAAGTCGCAAATCCTTGAATTGCACATCTTTTTGAAACACGGCGTGCGTTCCGACAAGAATCTGAATTTTACCCTCTTTGAGAGCCGTCAGTTTTGCGTCCCGCTCGCGACCTTTGTCGCGTCCGGTCAAGAGTTCAAGCACCACGCCCGCCTGCTCAGCAAGGGGTTGCAGCCCTTCTAAGTGCTGACGCGCCAAAATCTCGGTCGGTGCCATCATAACACCCTGCCCGCCTGCTTCCACGACAGCGAGCAACGCCATAAACGCAACAAGCGTTTTGCCAGACCCAACATCGCCTTGCAGCAGACGGTTCATGCGGTGGCCGCTAGCCATATCTGTCGTAATTTCATCGATGGCGCGCATTTGCGCACCTGTTGGCTTATAGGGCAGCGAACTTAACACTTTATTACGCAGAACACCGTTTCCATGACTTTCCACGCCGAGGGCATGCCGCCGGTTGGCTCTTGCCAAGGCTAACGTCAATTGATGCGCCATAAATTCATCGTAAGCGAGCCGCTCGCGCGCCGGTGCATATGCGGCCAGATCGTTAAAACTTTCAGGCGCGTGAACGCTTGCAATGGCCTCATGCCAATCTGGCCAAGATTTCGTTTTCTTTTGCGTATCGTCAATCCACTCTGACAAAACGGGAACACGTTGCAGCGCGCTCAAAATCGAATTGGTTAACGGCTTTTGGGTGATACCCGCGGTCAGTGGATAAACAGGTTCGAAACTCGGGATTTGTGCGGCGTCCTCTAAGCGAACCACATGATCCGGATGCACCATCTGGGCAAGACCATCGAAAAGTTCAACTTTGCCAGACACGACCCGACGTTGCCCTGTCGGCAAAAGTTTATTTAGGTAGTCGCCACGCGCATGGAAATACACAAGCTGGAATGCAATCTGAGAATCGACAACATCGATCCGATACGCTCCACCTTTGTTGCGCGGCGGCCGATGTTGACCAATCTCGACCTCGACCGTCAAGGTCGCTGGTGTATCAGCGCCTTGAACGCTCGCTTTGATTGTCCGGTCAATCCCAGAAAATGGCAGCAAAAACAAAAGGTCACGCGGCTTTTCAACACCTAAACCTGCCATATTCTGCGCAGTCTTGGGGCCTACACCATCGAGGCTGGTAAGATTTGCAAAAAGCGGAAAAAGAACTTCGGGGCGCGCGCTCATAGCGCCTCAATCAGGCTCAGCCATGCGTCCTCATCCATGGTTTGCACGCCAAGTTCCAGTGCCTTTTTCGCTTTTGATCCTGCACCAGGCCCAGCAACCAAAATGTCGGTCTTGGCCGAAACGGAGCCGGAAACCTTCGCACCAAGGGATTCTGCGCGCGCTTTTGCTTCGGCACGGGTCATCTTCTCTAACGTGCCTGTAAAGACGACGATTTTTCCGGCAACGGGGCTGTCGGTATCGGGTTGCTCTGCATCCTCGATGGTTAATTCATCGCTCAAACGAGTGATGGAGGCGCGCTCGGCCTCGTTTTCGAACGCGGCAATCAGCGAGTTGGCCATGACCTCGCCCACCCCATCAATCGACAAAAGCAAATTCCAAGCCGCGCTGGAGGGATCTTTGGCTTCGTACATTGCGTCAATAAAAGTGGTCCAAGACCCATAGTGGCGTGCAATCAAAGCAGCACTTTGCGCACCCACATGACGCAAACCAAGGGCGTAAAGAACCCGTGCAAAACCAATATTGCGGCGTGCATCGATCGCATCAAACAACTTTTCTGCACTCTTCGCGCCCCAGCCTTCGCGATTTTTCAGCTTTGTCAGCTGCGCAGCATCACGCTGCTTAAGCGTGAAAATATCTGCGGGCTCGCGAATAGAGAGGCCCTCATCATGATAGAACATTTCGATTTGTTTCGCTCCAAGCCCATCAATATC
>JAHEGL010000048.1:0-2404 GCA_024645145.1 Planktotalea sp. | reverse complement strand
AATATCGAATGCACCGCGCGACACGAAATGTTTCAATTTTTCAACTGCTTGCGCTGGACAAGTCAATCCGCCGGTACAGCGACGAATGGCATCGCCTTCCTCGCGTATCGCTGGGCTACCGCATTCAGGGCAAAGGGTTGGGAATTCAAACGGCACACTCTCTTTGGGCCGTTTGCTCAGATCAACATCCCGTATCTTGGGAATAACGTCACCAGCTCTGTAAATTTGCACCCAATCCCCAACGCGAATGTCGCGTCCTTCGCGAATTGGAGCACCATTGCTGTCGCGCCCTTCGATGTAGTCTTCATTGTGAAGCGTAGCATTTGAAACAACCACGCCGCCGACCGTAATTGGTGTCAAGCGTGCCACCGGACTAAGCGCGCCTGTGCGTCCGACTTGAATATCTATGGCTTCAAGATGTGTCCAAGCCAGTTCAGCGGGGAATTTATGGGCAATCGCCCAACGCGGTGTGGTTGCACGAAATCCAAGTCGAGACTGATAAGACAGATCATCAACTTTATAGACCACCCCGTCGATATCATATCCAAGGTCTGCGCGATCCTGCTCGATTGCGCGGTAATGTGCGATCAATTCTGCCGTTGTTTGGATACGCTTTGTGAAGGGATTGGTTTGGAACCCGAATTCTTTAAGCCGCGCGATAGCGAGAAATTGAGTTTGCGCGAGCGGTTCAGAAATTTCGCCCCAGGCATAAGCAAAGAATTTCAGAGGACGGGATTTAGTGATTTCGCTATCAAGCTGGCGCAGCGAGCCTGCAGCGGCATTGCGCGGATTGGCGAAGGTTTTTCCACCACGTTCTGTTTGACGCGCGTTAAGCAAAGCGAAGTCTTCGTGGCTCATATAGACCTCGCCACGTACTTCTAGAATATCAGGCGCATTGGCTATGTTTTGCGGTATGTCTTCAATAGTCTTTGCATTTGCCAGCACACCTTCACCAACCGCGCCATCCCCGCGCGTCGCGGCTTGCACCAACTGTCCGTTTTCGTAGCGCAAAGATAGTGAAAGACCGTCAATCTTAGGCTCTGCTGTAAAGGCAAGCGGCGCATTGTCTGCAAATCCCAAATACTTGCGAATACTTTGATCAAAATCGCTGACATCTTCATTGTTAAAAGCATTGCCCAGCGACATCATGCGCTGCGCATGGGTGACTTTGGTAAAGCCATCTTGAACAGGGGCGCCGATCTGTTTGCTCGGGCTATCTTCACGAATAAGATCAGGAAAACGTTGTTCAATTTCTGCGTTGCGCAGATTGAGTGCATCAAACTCAGCGTCACTGATGCTCGGGGCATCTTTGCCATGGTAAGCAACATTTGCCGCGTTCAACGTTTTTGCAAGGTCCGCCAATTCCGCGCGCGCTTCACCAATCGTCAAGTCTGCAATGCTAAGTTTTACCATTCGCGTCTCCCACAAGAAGTCGCGGTAGTGATAAGCGGGCGATGCAAGCTCGTCCAGAGGCGGGAGAAAATAGGCGCATCAGCGCCACATTTTATGTCAAAAGCATTAGCCAGCCATCGCGGATTGCGGTAGCGCCGCTTCCGCTTCAATTGGGTCGCGCAGCACATATTCACGGCCCCAAACGGTTTCGATATAACTGTCTTCCATCGTTGCTTCACACAGCTTTTTGAGCAGTTTGCAGATAGATACGTCAATAATCTTTAATTCAGGCTCATCCATCCCCCCCGTAGAGGTGCGTGAAGGTGCTGCTTTGTCAGCGTGTTAGGCTGTGGTGCGTGCAGTCAGTGTGCAAAAGCATGCTTACTCGCTGCTGTCCTGAGCTTTGCCCATTACGGCCAACAGGAAAATAGCGATAGGTGCGGTCAGCAAGTGTGCGCCAAGCACCCAGCCCCATTTATTACGGCTTCGGGCTTTTGCGCGAGTTTGCGCAGGTCGTGATGGCTGATGTCTCGTTTGTCTCGCAACGCTGAGCTGATAACAGAGCAGGCTTTTACCCCGTTCATAGAGTTGATACCGGTCAAGGTCTGGGTGATTGGCGCGTTTAGGCGCTTAGCCATTGCCTTGATGCTTGGCTCAACAAGCGATTTCTTTTGTTTTATGAAAAACATTTTTATCTCCTTAGAAAAGTACGCCTGGGTAGCGGATTGGTAGAAGCACAATCTGAATGACCGTCTGAAAAAGCACAGCAAGCATGGCAGCTATGACGAAGCTCACAGCCCAATGCGTATTGAAGCGACGCTCAACAAGATACATGATGATTAATGCGGCGATGTAAGTGGCAATTCCATATGTCGTCATATCGGATGCCCTCCTTAATTTTTGAGGATTGCTGTGACGCCGTCACGCTGGCCAGCGGCCACATTGAAAACAACAGGCTCGGATGGAGTACCCTGATAATTGTAGAGCCGCAGGGCGAGCTTTTCTCCAGTCA
>JAHEGL010000042.1 GCA_024645145.1 Planktotalea sp. | reverse complement strand
CACCCGCCGTTCTTGAAGGTTTCATCGACTTTTCTTGCGAAATTTCTGTTATCGCCGCGCGTAGTGCGTCTTGTGAAGTCGCTTGTTTTGACCCCGGCGAAAACGTCCACGAGGGCGGTATTTTGCGCAAAACAACTGTGCCCGCGAATGTGAAATCCAGCCTACGCATGGACGCCGTTATTCTTGCTGGCCGGATCTTGAATGAACTGGATTATGTTGGCGTCTTAGGCGTCGAACTCTTCGTCACGCCCACTGGTCTTGTGGTCAACGAGATTGCGCCGCGCGTGCATAATTCGGGGCATTGGACGCAAAACGGCTGTACAGTTGATCAGTTCGAGCAGCACATCCGCGCAATTGCAGATTGGCCGCTTGGAAATGGGCAGCGCCACAGCGATGTGGTGATGGAAAACCTGATTGGCGACGATATGGACCGCGTTCCAAACCTCGCCACGCAAGCCGAAGCAGCATTGCATCTGTACGGCAAGGCTGATGTGAAGCCCGATCGTAAAATGGGTCACGTAAATTACGTGAGTGCCATCGCAAAAGGCTAAGCACGCCCGCCGCTGCTTGACAAAATAGCTGGATCAATTCCGATTGCTCCCAGCGCGGCGCTCCATTTTTTGCGATCTGGGGTGTCAAAAATAACGTCGATTCCCGCATCCGAAACGAGCCATCCGTTGTTGGCCAATTCGCCCTCCAACTGCCCCGGTCCCCAACCTGCGTAGCCCAGAGCGATCAGTGCCTTTTCAGGCCCATTTCCTGCGCCAATGTCTTCTAAAATATCAATGGTTGCCGTCATCGCAAAACCTTCACCTGTGTCCATGCTCGACAGCTCGGAGCGATACTCAGAACTGTGAAGTACAAAACCACGGCCATGCTCCACTGGACCCCCAAAATAAATCGGCCAATCCGTTTGTGCGGTACCCTTGGGGATCGAAAGCTGATCCATCAAGTCCTCCAATTTCACATCTTCGACGCACTTGTTCACGATCAAGCCCATCGCGCCCTCCGCGGAGTGCGCGCATATAAAGATAACGCTACTTTGAAAGCGCACGTCTGGCATATCTGGCATTGCAATCAAGCACTTGCCAATAAGATCTAACGACGTGTCACTAGCTTTCATAAAGTTAAACATCCCAATTCAATGGTTAAAAGATGGGCGGAGGTTAGCAAATGCGCAAGTCACTTTGAGCGATTTGCCAAATTTCTCACACATTCTCTCAATATAGTGACGTGACAATAATCGCTGCAAGGTGCACCCAAGACGTATGAAAATGAAAAATACCATACTCGCGACCCTTACCAGCATCCTCGTTGCGCCGATTGCTCAGGCGCAAAACTACGATGATGTTATTGAGGCGAGCTTGATCACAGGTTGGCGTCAAACTGACGGTAGCCACATGAGCGGCATTCGTCTTGAGCTTAAGACAGGTTGGCACACATATTGGCGTGCCCCAGGTGATGCGGGAATTCCGCCCAGCTTTGATCTGTCCAACTCGCGCAATCTCAAAGCGGCTCAGATCGTTTGGCCACGGCCAGAGGTTTATGAACAAAACGGTATGCGTTCGATTGTCTATCACGATCAGGTCGTTCTGCCGCTACAGGTCGCGCCTAAAAACAAAGGCAAAGACATTCAACTCAGCGCGCAGATAGAGATCGGGGTATGCAAAGACATCTGCATTCCTAAGACGCTTAATATCTCTGCGCGTCTTCCTGCTGATAGCAATACGCGCGATAGCCGTATTGCAGCATCTTTGGCCGATCGCGCCTATTCTGGAAGCGAAGCAGGTGCGCGAAATGTGCGCTGTCGTATTTCACCTGATGCTGATGGCGTCACGTTGCAAGCCAGCTTGGATCTACCCCGTGTCGGCAAAGGCGAAGCGATGATCATCGAAACGGCAAATCCACTGTTGTGGATCGCGCAGCCTAAATTGACCCGTTCAGGCAATAAGCTTACAGCGCAAACGCAAATTCAGCATGTTGAAGACGCGCCTTTTATGATCAATCGAAGTGCTTTGCGGATCACTGTTTTAAGTGATCAGCGCGCAGTTGAGATTGTCGGCTGTAAAGGCCGTTAGGCCTTTACGCTTGTGCTTTATTGCGTCGCTTGTTCAAGACCATCGCCAATATTGCGGCCAGATAGGCAAGCATTACCGTTACGAACAATCCACCCATAAAGATCACGAAAGCGATCGGCATCTTTGGCATCTCTGCCAAGTTTGGCAGAATTTGAACCAGCGGTGGGTAAAGCGCATCATTGATCGCACCGTAACCAAGCGTCGCGGCAAGCCATAGCGCGATCACGCCAGACAATCCCAGCAACGCCAATCTTGGCCCTTTCGCACGGAACCCAAGCCCTCGCTTGAACGCATCAACGCGGCGGCGCACATCATGCTGCATCGCAATAAACGAGGGCACCACCAACAAGACCAAGAACATGCCGAACCCAAGGCCATACACCAATGTCACAACCGTCGGCTTCAAGAACTGCGCTTGGCTAGACCGCTCAAACAGCAATGGCAAAAGACCTAAGACAGTCGTCAATGTAGTGAGCATGACCGGACGCAACCGGTTCGCGACGCCGTCAATGATTGAAGGGAACAAGCCGCGTTCCTCGGCGTATTCATCAATCGTTGTGACCAAAACGATGGAATCGTTGATGATGATACCAGTCATCCCCAGAAGACCAACGATGGAGAACATCGATAGCGGGATGTCCCAAACGGCATGGCCATAGATCGTTCCAACCAGACCAAACGGGATCACAGCCATGACAACCACGGGTCGCATCCAGCTCGAGAAGACCCAAGCAAGGACAAGATAAATGCCAGTGAGCGACAAAATAAGCCCCGTCATCGCATCGCTCAAGAAGGCGTCTTCTTGCTCTGATTGGCCGGAAAGACGCCACTCAACTTGCTGTTCAGATGCAATGCGCGGAAGGATTTGTTCTTCCAACGCATCCTCAATCTCGCTCGCGCGTGCCGGATCATCTTCAGAAATATCGCCCGTTACAGAAATCAAACGCACGCCATTCTCACGTCGCACTGTAGAAAAGCCTGTGCGCTGCGTGACGCTCACGATATCTGCCAGCGGGACATAATCGCCAGATTTACCGCGCAACAACGTGCTATCAAGGAAATCAGCGCGAAGCTCGCCGCTTGGCAATTCCACACGAATGGTTGCGCTGCGGGGCCCATCAGGAAAACTTGCCGCTTCAATCCCGTTCAAACGATGCCGTAGCACCCGCCCGAGTTGATCAATCGTAAAGCCCAGCGCTTGGCCCTGAGCTGTCAACTCAAGGATCACCTCTTCTTTGTCGTAAGCCAGGTTGTCTTCAACCGCTGATACTTCTGGGAAACGCGCAAGTTCCGACTGTAAAGCTTCACTTGCGCGCTTCAAAGTCGCTGCATCAGCCCCGAAGAACTCTACATCAAGCCCTGATCCACCCGGACCAGAGCGCCATGAACGGAACGACAGGTTCTCTGTCAGCGGGTGACGGCGCACTTGATCTTGCAGATCACTCACAAACGCAAAGCTGGAATATGGGCGTAAATCCGCATCAATCAGCTCAATCGAAATACCCCCAAGCAGATCGTTGTCTTTGGTATCAGAACCCGCAAGGCCACGGCCCGCCGATCCGCCAATCGTCGCCATCACATAATCAAGCGGATTGGTGCCGTGCTCTTTCTCGTACTCAGCCGCCAACTCATTTGTTGCGCGCTGCATTTCGCGCATCATCGCTAAGGTATCTTCGCGGCTCGCGCCCTCCACCATAGAGAAGTTGCCTGTTACAGAAGAACGCTCCGGCGCATTAAAGAACCGCCATTGGACGTCGCCACTGATAACCAAAACAACTTGGCTTGCCAAGACAGCCACAGCACCCGCGATCACCACATAGCGCGCCCAGATCACCCCTGCGATAAACGGGCGGAAAAGCTGATCACGCACCCACTCAAACCCTTTATTCACCACGCGACTGGGCAAGTCATACCAATGTGTTTTTACACTGTGGGCCAAGGCGTGGCTCATGTGGTTGGGCAGAATAAGGAAACACTCAGCCAGTGAGGCTATCAAAACAGCAATCACGGTAAATGGGATATCCGCGATCAAATCACCAAAGCGCCCGCCGACAGCAACCAAGCCGAAGAAGGCGATCACGGTTGTCAAAGTTGCAGAAAAGACGGGCATCGCCATGCGGCGCGCTGCATTTTCCGCAGCAACGACGGGCGGTTCTTTCAGTTCGCGCGCACGGTAATCCGCATGCTCCCCAACGACAATCGCGTCGTCCACCACGATCCCAAGCGTAATGATCAACGCGAATAGCGAAATCATGTTGATGGTCAGACCGCCCAAATACATGATCGCAATCGCCGCAAAAAGGGCCACAGGAATGCCCGCAGCGACCCAAAATGCTGTCCGCGCGTTCAAGAATAAGAATAGCAGCAACACAACCAAAGCGAGGCCCGTCAACGCGTTGTCGATGAGAATGTTCAAGCGCCCGCTGATGTACTCTGCGCGCGTTCGAATAAGCTCAATCGTTACACCATCAGGCAGCGTTGTTTGCATCACAGCGGCGACGTCTTCGACCTGCCTTTGGATTGCGATGGCATCACCCTTGTCAGACCTATCAACGCGCAAGGTCATCGCTGGGTTGTCATTTACAAAAAAGCCAATTTCGCGATCAACGCCTTCTTGGCGCAGCTCTGCGATATCGCCGATCCTCAGCTTTGAGCCATCTTCATTTGAGCGCAAAACAATCTGCGCGATTTGCTCAGGCGTTCGTTTTTCGACACCTGTGCGAACGCGCGTCGTACCGCCAGAGACATCACCAGCAGGGTCGGCATCGACTTCGGATGCAATCGCCGCTGCAATATCTGCCATCGCAACATCGTTTGCGATCAAATTAGCAGAAGGGACTTCGACAATCGTTCGCCCAGCGGCAACACCGCGAATAGTGGTGCGGGTCACACCAACGCCAAATAGACGAATGCTAAGTTCGTCTGCAAAAAGTGCTAATTGCTCAATACCAACAGGTCCGGTGATCACAACATCTGTGACGCGATCACGCCATTGACCACGTCGCACGACAGGGTCTTCCGCCTCATCCGGCAAGCCTGTGACTTGATCGACCGCCGATTGCACGTCATCCGCCGCGCGCGCCATATCCCAGTTTGGCTCAAACTCTAACGAAATCGATGCGCGGCCTTCGCTACTGCTCGCACTGGAGCTATCGACGCCTTCGACAGACAAAAGCGCGGGCTCCATCACTTGCACGATCGCCGCATCTACATCTTCTGCACCTGCGCCATCCCATGCGACCGACACGGAAACAGAGTCTAAAACAACATCAGGAAAGAACTGCGCGCGCATCTTGGGCATCGCAACAAGGCCCGCCACCAACATGATGACCAAAAGCAGGTTTGCGAGCGTTCTATGTCGCACAAAGTAACTTAGTACGCCGCCAGCACCACTGGGCAGATCACGCGCCATAGCTTAACCCCCCATCCGACCTTCGATCCGCTGCACCATTTGTGCGGGGACCTTTGGCTTATCCAGCTGACCTAAAATACGCGCTTTCGCTTCTTCTGGAATGCGCTTGTTCGCTTCGATATATGCGCGGATCTTATCGCGGCGCTCTTGGCTCAGCTCAAGCATTTCTGGTTCTTCGATCTTTGTTGCACCCTCTGCGGTAAGTGGGTTCACTTTGATACCGGCACCAAGCAGCGGTGTGCGCGCGCTGACAACATTGCGCCCGACCAACCCGCGTCCGCGCACCAAAACATCATCGCCTTGTCGGCGCACGAGCGTGACGTTCATCGCCTCTAGTCGATCCTCTTCACCGATCAAAAGCACTTTTCCATCTGCACCGAGGGCGGTTGCAGGTAAGCGCACGACACCGCGCACCTCAGGCTCTGTGACCTCCACGCGGACAAAATCACCCGGCTTAAAACCAGGAGCTTTCGCAAGCTTGGCAAAAATCAAACGACCTGACTGACCTTCACCCACAGCAGCACTGTCACGCGACAATTTCCCTTCAGCCACAAGGTCCGCACCAAAAACATCCAAGACCACCGACACCGGCGCGTTGTTCAAATCGCCATTGTCATCCAACAGGCGTGCGTATTGCGCTGTTGATAAGCGAAATGCCACCTCGAGAGCATTGGGATCAATCAACCGCGCGAGCCGTTCATTGGCATTCACCAAACCACCCCGCGACGCGGCAACATCGCTCAAAGCCCCCGCAAATTCTGCGGTGATGATGGTATCTTCGAGCCGTCTGGTTGCATCGGCCTTGGCCAATTCAGCACGTGCGATGCGCGTTTGGGCTTGCTCGATACGGGCCTCTGCTTGCGCAAGCGCTTGACGACGCGACAACACAGCTTGGCGTGCTGAGGACGCGGCAAGTTCAGCGGATTCCACCGCAGCGGCGGTTCCGACACCGCGTCTGGACAAGTCTTCTTGACGCTCAAACGCTTTCTCGCGCAAAGCGACCTGTTCACGCGCTGCATCAAGTTCATCCTGAGCAAGACCGATCGCACGATCGGCTTCTCGCGCTTCAAGCATCGCATCGCTCAAGTCACTGTCAGCTCGATCAAACGCGCTTTGCGCTTCGGCTTGATCAATCTGTACCAAAAGCTCCCCAGCGCTCACGCTGCCGCCTTCGATGAAGTTATCTGACAATGATAAAACTGTGCCGGACGCCTCTGCACGAAGATCAAGCGTACGCGAGCTCTCTATTTGACCAAAGGCAGTCAAAATAGGCTCAACACTTTGAATGTTCGCCGGCAAAACAGTCACAGAAAAGACCCGCTCGCGCGCGCGTGACGGCCTTGGCTCTTCGCTCATCCGCGCTTGCAAAGCACCATACACCATTGAGCCTGCATAAACGAGTAAAGCGCCTGTCATGGCGACCAAAAACAAACCCGCTAGGCTGTGTCGAAGAAATCTCATACCGTTTTCGCCTTCGTAAACTTATCTTTAACGTAGTGGCCCAGTTTGACTTGGCAAACCAAACAAATCTGATCACGTTTAGCGTAATACGTCAGAGATGATCATTTTCGTCGCAAATGTTCATCCAAACGCGGCATTATTTCGACGAAATTGCAGGGCCGGTGCCGATAATCGAGCTGATAGGCCAAAATTTCGTCCCAGGCGTCTTTGCAAGCACCTGGGCTTCCGGGCAGCGCAAACAAATACGTTCCCAATGCAACGCCACCGGTTGCGCGGCTTTGCACTGCAGATGTGCCAATTTTGGCCATACTCACATGGGTGAACACTGTGCCGAACGCATCGATCTCTTTTTCATAGACGTCGCGGTGCGCTTCGACGGTGACATCCCGTCCGGTTAATCCAGTGCCGCCAGTCGAAATAACAACATCAATCGCGTCTTCCGCACACCAAATGCGCAATTGATCAGCTATTTCAGCGCGTTCGTCGCGCACAATCTCTCGCGCTGCAAGGATATGACCTGCATCGCCCAAACGCTGCACAAGCACATCACCAGAGCGATCATCCGATGCGGCGCGCGTGTCCGACACCGTTAAAACGGCGATGCGTACAGGCATGAATGTGCGGTTTTCGTCAATACGGCTCATGGTGTCTCTTCCAGCTTTGCCTTGAGCGCCAACAAATCCGCCCAAGCCTCACCCTTCTTCAAAGGGTTGTTCAACAGATACTCAGGATGCAGCATTGGTATCACAGGCAGGCCCATCGCCTCTGCCCATTGCCCGCGCATCCGGGCAATGCCGCGTTTTCCTAGTACAGCCTGACACGCGATATTGCCCATAAGCACTAAAACATCAGGCTTGGCCAGCGCCACATGACGCTCCAGAAACGGAAGCATCATCGCCAAATCATCTGCCCCCAGATCGCCGCCGCGTGGCAAACGCCAAGGGATCGCATTTGTTAGATAAACATTCTCGCTCCGTCCAAGGCCAATCGCCTTGAGCATATTATCAAACAAAAGCCCCATATCGCCGACGAAAGGTTTTCCTTCACGATCCTCATCACGGTTTGGAGCCTCGCCAATCACCATAACGTGACTCCCGAGCACACCACCCTCAAACACAAGATTGCGCGCACCGCGTTTCAACTCACATGCCTCAAAGCCTGACAAAACAGTTTTCAACTCTGCGACGGTCTGCGCGGACATCGCCGCCTCTCGTGCCAAGGCTGCACCATCGAAACTTGGCGCAACTGGCGCGGGTCCGGCCTCAATCGCAGATGTGGCAACGGGGACCACTGTTTTCTTAGGTTCTGGCTTTACCTCGAAACGGTTAACAGGGAGTTCTGAAATCGCTTCATCCACACCAAATTCTACCTGCCACTCGAGCATGGCCTTTGCCGTGTAATAGTCTAGCGAAGTGATGTTTGCCGATTCCATGCATGCAATCTATGCCGCGCGGGCAAGATAGGAAACGCCCCATCTTGCCCGCGCGCGCCACCGCGCCTATAACGCGGCGAACCAGAAGGGACCGCGCCATGTCTTTTACCCAAGCTCACCTGCTCGGGATCGAGCATCTGCACCCGTCAGAGATCACGGCGCTGCTAGATCTT
>JAHEGL010000039.1:4549-8587 GCA_024645145.1 Planktotalea sp. | reverse complement strand
AGCTGAACCTTTTTTAGCGCGGCGAATGACGCGCTCATACACGTATCTTACCGATTGCTTGGTCAAAATTGCCTTTGAAGTCGCGACGCAAGTTTTGCATCCTCTGCCTAACCCTACAGAGCAAGAACGCATCGCCGTCATTGCCGTCGGCGGCTATGGTCGAGGCGAGATGGCGCCGCAATCAGATGTCGATTTGTTGTTCATCACGCCCTACAAAATCACGCCTTGGGCAGAAAGCGTGATTGAATCAATGCTCTATGTCCTTTGGGATTTGCGATTGAAAGTCGGTCACGCCAGCCGGACAATCCCTGACTGCGTCCGCCTTGGTCGCGAAGACTACACCATCCGCACAGCGATGCTTGAGCACCGTTATTTAATCGGCGATGGGCCTTTGGCAGAACAACTCGAAACGCGTTTGTGGGAAGACCTTTTCGCTGGCTCATCGCGCGAATTCATCGAAGCAAAGTTGGAAGAGCGCGAGCAACGCCACAACAAACAAGGTGGTCAGCGCTATGTGGTGGAGCCAAATGTCAAAGAGGGCAAAGGCGGCTTGCGCGATTTGCAATCACTGTTTTGGATCGCAAAATACGTGCATGGCGTACAAGACGTTGCTGATTTGGTCCCTGTCGGCGTCTTTACAGACGAGGATTTAGCAACCTTCGAGGCTGCAGAGAATTTTCTTTGGGCTGTGCGCGGACATCTGCATCTCATCGCGCGTCGCCCGATGGAGCAACTGACCTTTGATTTGCAAGTCGAAGTGGCCACGAAATTAGGATACCAAGACGCCCGTGGGCGGCGCGATGTTGAGATCTTTATGCAAGATTTCTTTCGTCATGCGACGGCTGTTGGCGACCTGACACGTATCTTTTTGACAAAACTCGAAGCAACGCACGCCAAAAGTGAACCTTTGTTAGAGCGTATTTTCCGTCGTCGCCCCAAGATGAAACAAGGCTATATCGTCATTCACGGGCGGCTTGCGATTGCTGATCCTGAAACGTTTTTGGACAACAAGCTCAACATTCTACGCCTTTTTGAAGAAGCGTTGCGCACAGGTATGTTGATCCACCCGGATGCGATGCTCTTGATCAAAGCGAACCTTCATTTGATCGACGACCAAATGCGCAACGATCCAGAAGCGCGCCGCATTTTTCTGGACCTGATGCTCAAGCATGGAAATCCCGAACGTGCATTGCGACGCATGAACGAGCTAGGCGTTTTAGGCGCGTTCATTCCTGAATTTGAAGTCATCGTCGCAATGATGCAGTTCAACATGTACCACCACTACACCGTGGATGAGCATACGATTCAGTGCATTCGCAATTTGTTTGAAATTGAAACTGGTGCGCTTGAAGAAGAGCTGCCCGTTTCGACCGATATTCTGACACGGGACATCAATCGCAAAGTTCTCTATGTCGCCATGCTTTTGCACGATATCGGCAAAGGACGCCAAGAAGACCACTCGATCCTAGGGGCGCAAATCGCGCGCAAAGCAGCACCACGCCTTGGACTAAACAAAGCAGATACTGAAACCGTGGAATGGCTCGTGCGCAACCATCTTTTGATGTCGGACATGGCCCAAAAGCGCGACATCGCAGATCCACGAACGGTGCGCGGTTTTGCAAAAGCTGTGAAAGACGTCAAACGGCTCGATCTGCTCACAGTTCTTACAGTTTGTGACATTCGTGGTGTAGGGCCCGATACATGGAACAACTGGAAAGCGGTTTTGATCCGTGCGCTCTATCGTCAGACACGCCATGCTCTGGAAAATGGTCTTGAGGACCTCAACCGCGAACAACGCGGCGCTGATGCGAAACGCGCGCTGCGCGAGGCGCTTAACGATTGGCCAAAGAAAGATCTCAAGGTCGAGACTACGCGCCATTATCCGCCCTATTGGCAAGGTCTTCACGTCACGGCACACATCATCTTTGCACGTCTGTTGCGTGACATCGAAGTGGGTAAGATCGGCATCGATATTCACCCTGATGAAGATCGCGACGCGACCCGCGTTTGCTTTGCGCTAGAGGATCATCCCGGCATTTTCTCTCGCCTTTCCGGTGCTCTCGCGCTTGTTGGCGCAAATGTCGTGGATGCGCGGACCTTTACATCTAACGACGGATACGCGACCGCTGTGTTCTGGATCCAAGACGGCGATGATGGTCCTTATGAAAAAGCCCGTATCCCGCGCCTCAAGAAAATGATCGAGAAGACCCTAAGCGGCGAAGTCGTAGCACAAGATGCAATTTTGGATCGTGACAAGATCAAAAAGCGCGAGCGTGCCTTCAGGGTTCCTACCCACATCATCTTTGATAACGGGGGTTCTGAGATCTACACGATTATTGAAGTCGATACGCGCGACCGGCCTGGCTTGTTGCATGATCTGACCCGCTGTTTGGCAAACATGAATGTCTATATTTCGTCGGCGGTCATTGCGACATATGGCGAGCAGGTCGTTGATACGTTCTATGTCAAAGATATGTTCGGCCTGAAATTTCATGCAGCAAGCAAACAACGCACGCTTGAACGCAAGCTGCGCGACGCGATTTCACAAGGTGCCGAGCGGGCCAAGAACGCATGAGCGCGTCAAAGATGATTTCCGGCGTTTTTACAGTCGGGGTTTGGACCCTACTCAGCCGCGTTCTCGGTTTTCTGCGCGATGCGTTAATCCTGTCCTACCTTGGTACAGGTCCCGCCTACCAAGCGTTTGTTGTGGCCTTCCGCCTGCCCAATATGTTTCGCCGCTTCTTCGCAGAAGGTGCGTTCAATCTTGCGTTTGTGCCTATGTTTTCCAAGCGTTTGGAGGCAGATGACCAACCTAACGCTTTCGCCAATGAAGCGTTTTCGGGCCTCGCGACGGTTCTGATCGGGCTCACAGTCATTGCGCAAATCTTCATGCCTTGGCTGGTCTACGCCTTGGCAAGCGGCTTTTCAGGGACTGAAACCTTCGATTTGTCTGTGATTTTCGGACGGATCGCGTTCCCCTATATTCTATTCATCTCGCTTGCAGCACTTGCGTCTGGCGTTCTCAATGCATCAGGGCGCTTCGCCGCAGCCGCTGCTGCGCCTGTTTTGCTTAACGTTTTGTTGGTGTCAGCCATCATCATCGCTGCTCTATCAGGCTTGGATGTCGCCTATGCTTTGATCTGGATGATCCCCTTTGCAGGCTTTGCACAATTGGTGCTGGTCTGGGTCGCTGCGAAACGTGCAGGCATCACTTTGAAGCTACAGCACCCACGTGTCACACCCGATATGAAACACCTCACAAAGATTGCTATTCCTGCGGCGATGGCGGGTGGGGTAATGCAGATTAATCTACTCGTAGGGCAGCAAGTCGCGAGCTACTTTGACCGCGCCGTCGGCTGGCTTTTTGCGGCGGATCGTCTTTATCAGCTCCCGCTCGGGGTCGTTGGCATTGCTGTTGGTATCGTGCTGTTGCCAGACCTTTCGCGTCGTTTGCAATCTGGTGATGAGGCTGGTGCAAAGGATGCGTTTTCGCGTGCGACTGAAATCTCGCTTGCCCTTACCATTCCTGCGTCTGTCGCGCTTATGGTCATTCCTTTGCCGCTGGTGCGCGTGCTATTCGAGCGCGGTGCTATCACGACAGACGACAGCGCTGCAATCGCGGTAGCCGTTGCAATCTATGGTCTTGGGCTCCCAGCGTTTGTTCTACAAAAAACGCTGCAACCCCTGTTCTATGCGCGTGAAGACACGAAATCCCCGTTCCGATTTGCTATTGTTGCGATGTTTGTGAACGCAGTCCTTGCCTTCGGCCTCGCGCCCTCTATCGGCTGGATTGCCCCAGCGATTGCGACAACATTCGCGGGCTGGATCATGGTGCTTTGCCTCGCACTTGGTACGCGCCCGATGGGGGATGTCGCGCGTTTTGATGCACAGCTCAGACGCCGTATCTGGCGCATATGCGTCGCCTCCGGTGCCATGGGCTTTGTCCTTTGGAGCATGAGCGCATCGATGTCGACCTTCCTTGGCATGGCAGGCTGGCGCTATCTTGCGCTGGCTATCCTCGTCACGATCGGGATCGGT
>JAHEGL010000039.1:0-4539 GCA_024645145.1 Planktotalea sp. | reverse complement strand
GATGCGCAGAGGACGTTAATAGCGGTGCATCTTTTCGCGCAAACGCGCAAAGCCTCCCGGGCTGACGAGGAACGAAAGCGCAAAGCCCGTGACAAAACCGACGACATCCGCGAGCCAGTCGTTCTGCACGCCAAAAAGCAAGCCAAAGATCAGCTGAATACCCATTAAAAAACCGATAAGCGTGAAAGCCTGCACCTGTTGCGCGCCCATTTGGCCAAGCCTGAGCCAAAGCAAATATGTAAAAGCACCGATCAGCCCGTAAACACCGGGGAAACCACCAATGAGGGGCGCTTGATCATCAAGCAGAACCGCATACGCAAGCGCGCCGAAAATGCCAGACACAATGAACACCGCAAGCGTTGCAAACCCTGTGAAAACTTCGCCGACCATTTTGCCGAGCGCCAAAAGCATCACACAAACGAACAGTGCATGCATAAAACTACCATGCACGAACATGTAGCTTACAAAACGGATCAAATGCTCCGTCGGCCATTGGCCGTTGTTCCACATCCAATCGAATATCGGGCCGGAGAAGGCGTAGGTCTGAAGCGCCTCTAAACGCCAACCAATGCCACCTGCTCCGCCAATCAAACCGCGCGACGCGAGCGAGAAGATCGCTTCAATGCCTATGATCATAAAAAACAGCGCCACCACAACGGGTGGCAATGGGTTTACCGGAGAGATAATATCCGGCTCTTGATCGTGATCTTCGTTCATTTGCCTTGGCTCGCTCAACTTGACGATACTGCCCCTCCTAGGTAAGCCAGCCAGACCTTTAATTCCAGATGGAGATTTATATGACAGAGGTGGTCCACACACCCCGTGTCTTTTCGGGCATCCAGCCTTCCGGCGGCCTGACCCTTGGCAACTACCTTGGCGCGATCAAGCGCTTTGTTGATATGCAAGAATGCGGCATCGAGACGCTGTATTGCATGGTCGACCTGCATGCCATCACCGTCTGGCAAGACCCCGCCGATCTGCGCCACAACACCCGCGAATTGGCCGCTGGTTATATTGCTGCGGGTCTGGACCCGAACAAATCCATCCTGTTCAATCAATCGCAAGTAAGCGCGCACGCCGAGCTTGGCTGGCTCTTTAGCTGCATCGCCCGCATGGGTTGGATGAAGCGCATGACCCAGTTCAAGGACAAAGCAGGCAAGAACGCTGAAAACGCGTCGCTTGGCCTGTTTGGTTATCCTGCGCTGATGGCGGCTGATATTTTGATTTATCACTCCACGCATGTTCCTGTGGGCGAGGATCAGAAACAGCATTTGGAGCTGACACGCGATGTTGCGGCAAAGTTCAATCACGATTTCGGTGTGGATTTCTTTCCAATGACCGAGCCTGTGATCGAGGGCGCCGCGACTCGGGTGATGTCGCTGCGCGATGGGTCTAAAAAGATGAGCAAGTCTGATCTTTCTGACGCGTCACGGATAAATATGACGGATGATGCCGAAACGATTTCCAAAAAGATCCGCAAGGCGAAGACTGATCCAGATGCATTGCCGTCTGAAGCCGAGGGGCTCAAGGAGCGTCCAGAAGCGCGCAACCTTGTGAATATTTTTGCAGCGTTGTCAGACATGGACGTGGATGCAGTGCTGCGCGATGTTGGCGGGAAACAGTTTTCCGAATTCAAACCGATGTTGGTGGATCTTGCGGTTGATAAACTGTCCCCGATCAGCACCGAAATGGCGCGTTTGATGAATGATCCAGCAGAGATTGATCGTACCTTGGGAGAAGGGGCTGGACGTGCGCGCGCGATTGCAAACCCTATCCTTGAAAAGACCTATGACATCGTGGGCATGATCCGCTCTTGACCTTATTGTGCGCCCAAGGGCGCGCTTTATAAGCTCTGCCTAAAGGGGCAGAGCGATTTGCCTCCGGCGGGGATATTTTTAGAGAGTGGAAGACCATGGCGACTGGTACTCATATCCGGACTTTTTATGAAGGCGCATGGCATGATGAGGACGTGAGAGTCATGCGTGCGGCGGACCATGGCTCTTGGCTGGGAACCACTGTGTTTGATGGCGCGCGCTTTGTAAATGGACGCGCACCTGATCTTGAAAAACACCTTGCACGGGTTAACGAGTCTGCCAGTGCGTTGATGATCACGCCGACGGTTTCTACAGCAGACATGCTTGGAATGGTGCGCGATGGCTTGCGCGCGTATTCGTCAGAAGATGCGGTCTATATTCGCCCTATGTACTGGGCGCTTCATGGGGATGAAGTAGGCATCGTGCCACGCGCCAATGAGACCGGTTTCGCGATTTGTCTGGAAGCAATCCCGATGGCACCACCCAGCGCATCGACGACATTGTGCACCACGCGGTTCCGCCGTCCTGTGCAAGAAGACAATGTTGTAAATGCCAAAGCAGGCTGCTTGTACCCCAACAACGCGCGCATGCTCACCGAAGCGCGCAGCAAAGGGTTTGGCAATGCGTTGGTCGCTGATGTGATGGGCAATGTGGCTGAAACAGCGACGGCGAATGTCTTTATGACGCGCGACGGCGAAGTATTTACACCGATTGCCAACGGCACGTTTTTGTCCGGCATCACCCGCGCACGCCACATTGCAAACTTTGCGCAGGATGGCATCAAAGTGCATGAAACAGTTCTGACGTTTGCGGATTTTAAGGCGGCGGATGAGGTCTTTATCACTGGAAATATGAGCAAGATTACACCTGTCACAGCATTTGAAGATCGCCAGTATCAAGTCGGCCCGATGACCAAGCGCGCGCGCGAGATATATTGGGATTGGGCCGCGTCTCAACCGCTTTGAAGGCGCGCTCGAAAAGCCGTTGCGCAGACTTTTGGCTTGCGTCATGATCGCCAATAGCTTGCAAGGAGCAGATACATGCGGAAATTTCTGGTAGTCCTCGATGATAGCCGCGAATGCTTAAACGCAATGCGCTTTGCAGCGATGCGCGCAGCGCATACAGGCGGCGGTGTGGAGATACTTTCTGTGATTCCACCAGATGAATTTAACCACTGGATTGGCGTTGGTGATATTATGCGCGAAGAAGCGCGAGAGCGTATTCACGCGCATTTCGAAGTTTTCGCCAAGTGGATGCGCGACAAACAAGGGGTCGATCCCGAGCTGGTCATTCGTGAAGGTGATCCAGTCGAACAGATCCTTGCCCAATGTCGTGATGATGGTGACGTGGGTGTTTTGGTACTTGGCGCGAGCCCTGACAAAAAGGGCCCCGGCCCGTTGGTGACGCAACTGACTAAAAACTCAGGCACGCTTGATATTCCAATCACGATTGTACCGGGCGATTTGAGCAAAGAACGCCTCGAGGCAATCACTTAAAGCATGAGCCAACATATTTCAGCGTTGGCCTTGGTGGTGCCAGATTATGATGCGGGTATTGCGTTTTACGTTGGAAAGCTAGGATTTGACCTCATTGAAGACACCGAACTGACCGCGACGAAACGCTGGGTTCTTATCGCTCCGAAAGGTGCATAAACGCGCCTGCTGCTTGCGCAAGCTGACGGGCCGGAGCAAAGCGCGGCTATTGGTCGTCAAACTGGTGGCAGGGTTGGATTTTTCCTACATACCGATGATTTTGTAGCCGATCACGCGCGTATGGTTTCAGCTGGCGTCCATTTTGAATAAGAGCCGCGCCATGAGCCTTATGGCAGTGTTGCGGTGTTTCAGGACCCTTTCGGCAACCGTTGGGACTTGCTCCAGCTCAAGCGCTAGTTTAGAATATTTCTAAGTATTGATATTGCGCCCCGTGCGTCACATATCTAGCGAAGATCGACGGAGAGACGCCCATGTTCATTCAAACAGAATCCACGCCTAACCCAGCCACGTTGAAATTTCTGCCCGGGCAAACGGTTCTCGAAATGGGCACAGCCGATTTCCCAAGCGCTGTTGGCGCTGAGGTATCCCCGCTTGCAGCACGCGTTTTTGGTGTTGAAGGTGTGAGCGGCGTGTTCTTTGGCACTGACTTTGTCACTGTTACCAAATCAGACGGTGTGGAATGGGATCACATCAAGCCAGCATTGCTTGGCGCGATCATGGAACACTTCCAATCCGGCGCTGCTGTAATGGCAGGCGATGGCGCACAGCCAAATTCTGGCCACGCAGAGCACACAGGCGAAGACGGTGAAATTGTTGGGCAAATCAAGGAGCTTCTTGATAGCCGTGTTCGTCCGGCTGTTGCACAAGATGGTGGCGACATCACCTTCCACGGTTTTGAACGTGGCATCGTGTATTTACACATGCAAGGCGCGTGTGCTGGGTGTCCTTCCTCCACTTTGACGTTGAAAATGGGCATCGAAAACCTTTTGCGCCATTATATCCCTGAAGTGACCGAAGTACGCCCCGTCGCTGTTTAAGCAGCGCACCGCATGATCGTTCTAGGCTTTGACACAAGCTCTGCGCATGTTGCGGCTGCGCTTTTTAGGAACGGCGAGATAGTTGCCGAAACCCGCGAAGATATGTTGCGTGGCCAAGCAGAACGATTGATGGTTTTGCTTGAGGAAATACTAAGCTCCCAAGCTGCCTCGTGGTGCGATCTGGATGCGATAGGT
>JAHEGL010000024.1:6757-8668 GCA_024645145.1 Planktotalea sp. | reverse complement strand
CTACCTTTTGGGCGAAGAGCACAAAGGCATGCGTGCGATGTTCACCATGATGAACGAAGCGCGTCTGGGCGTTGGAATGCAAGGACTTGCGCAAGCAGATGCGGCCTACCAGAACGCGGTTGATTACGCAACAGATCGCCTGCAGGGCCGTGCAGTCACAGGTACAGAAAATCCCGATGGCCCAGCTGACCCGCTGATCGTACATCCCGACATTCGCCGTTCCTTGATGGATCAAAAGAGCTTCACAGAGGGCGCGCGCGCCTTCCTATTGTGGGGCGCGACAATGATCGATGACGCACATCGTTCAGGCAACAAGGATGCCGATGGTCTCGTCTCGCTGCTCACGCCTGTGATCAAGGGCTTCCTGACGGATCAGGGCTACGACATGACCGTCAAAGCGCAGCAAGTGTACGGCGGCCACGGCTACATCGAAGAATGGGGCATGTCGCAATACACACGCGACGCGCGCATCGCGATGATTTATGAGGGTGCAAATGGTGTTCAAGCGCTTGATCTTGTGGGCCGCAAATTGGCGCAAGATGGCGGCAAGCATGTCATGGCCTTCTTTGATATGATAAAAAACTTCTGCAAAGAAAATGCAGGTCAGGATGAGGCATATGATGCTGAGTTTATCGACCCTTTGAAAGCGTCATCCAAAGATCTTCAGGCGGCGGGTATGTATTTCATGCAAAACGGCATGAAAAATCCCAACCACGCTTTGGCCGGCTCTAATGACTTCATGCATATGTTTGGTCACGTTTGTCTTGGTCTAATGTGGGCGCGCATGGCAAAAGCATCGCGCGATGCCCTTGCCAGTGGCACATCCGACGTAGCGTTCCACGAGACGAAGCTGACGACGGGGCGGTATTATATGGCACGTCAGCTGCCCGCGACGGCCTTGCATTTGACACGCCTCCAAAGTGGTGCGGATACTGTGATGGCGTTGGACGCAGCCAACTTCTGATAACCCACCTGCGTGGGAAACCACGCAGGCCACCAAAGGGCACGCTTTGCCAAAACGTTTTCGCCTTACGCGCCGCTTCTCGACCGCGATGACAGAAGATGGTTTTCACCGTTTGAAAAAGTTCTCAAGCGATGCAGGGTTAGACGAAGGTGAGGCGCTGTCTTTTCTTTTTGAGAATTTTGACAGCGTAACAGATTCAGAAAATTTACCGCACCGCTTGCGGCTGTTGAATGCAGAGCTCGAGGCGCGCAAACAGTAATGGGGGGAAGACTATGAGCCATTGGATGACCGACGAGCATAAAATGCTTGCTGAGATGACATCGAACTTCATCAACACTGAATGGGCGCCAAAATACGACAAATGGCGCAAACAAGGCCAGATGGATATCGAGACATGGAAAGAAGCGGGTGACCTTGGTTTGCTTTGCCCCTCCATCCCCGAAGAGTACGGCGGTCTCGGTGGCGATTTCGGTCATGAAGCTGTGATCCTCAAGGAAGCTTCACGCGCCAATCTCGCGAGTTGGGGCCACGGCATCCACTCCGGCATCGTTGCGCATTATATTTTGCAGTGCGGTACGGAAGAGCAAAAGAAGCGCCTTTTGCCGAAGATGATATCCGGTGAGTTGGTCGGCGCTTTGGCGATGACAGAGCCGTCTGGCGGCTCGGATGTCCAAGCGATCAAAACGCGCGCGATCAAAGAGGGCAATTCGTACCGGCTTACTGGGCAAAAGACTTTTATCACTAATGGCCAGCACGCCAATCTCATCGTGGTTGCTGCAAAAACAGATCCGAGCGAGGGCTCGAAAGGCACATCCTTGGTGATTGTTGAAACAGACGGCGCGACAGGGTTTGCGCGTGGCCGCAACCTCGACAAGATCGGTGCGCATGCTGCGGACACGTCTGAACTGTTCTTCGACAATGTCGAAATACCGCCAGAAAATATCCTT
>JAHEGL010000024.1:3179-6747 GCA_024645145.1 Planktotalea sp. | reverse complement strand
TACCAGATGATGCAGCAGCTTCCCCAAGAACGCCTTATTATCGGCTGCGGTGCGGTTGGTGCTATGGAAGGTGCTGTGGAACGCACGATTGAATACTGCAAGGAACGTCAGGCGTTTGGTGGTCCGATCATGCAATTTCAGAACACGCGCTTTAAACTTGCAGAATGCCAAACCAAAACAGCCGTTGCGCGCGCATTTCTTGATGAATGTATCGCAGAGCATCTAAAAGGTGAGTTCACTGTCGAAAAGGCGGCGATGGCAAAATACTGGTTGACTGACACGCAAGGCGAAGTGCTCGATGAGTGTCTGCAACTTCACGGTGGTTATGGGTTTATGCAAGAATATGCGGTTGCGGAAATGTGGACCGATGCGCGCGTTCAACGCATTTACGGTGGCACCAATGAGATCATGAAAGAGCTGATATCGCGCAGCTTTAAATAGGCGTTAACGCTGATTGATGGCGACCCTCTGGGAGGAGTTTACTTTGTAAAATGAAGCCGAACTTGATGACCCCATCACCCGTCTCGCAGTCTCGCTAGGCGTCACCTGCGCAGGGCGATGGGGCTTCACTTTTCACATAGCTCAACTCTCCAGTCTGCCATGCACCATCAGCATTAGCGCATTAACCTTCATCGGGCGTAAACTTCGCCCTTCATTTTTCCAGAAAACTCCACGGGGGTCTGGGGGTGTGAAACACCCAGTCTGCTCTCTCACAAAGGACCACTTATATGACACTAAAGCTCTATTGTTTCGGCGAAAGCGGCAACGCTTACAAAGCCGCGCTGACTTTGGAACTGTCAGGACTGGCCTGGGACGCTGAGTACGTTGATTTCTTTGGTGGTGAAACACGCACTGCAGAGTACAAATCTAACATCAACGAAATGGGCGAAGCGCCCGTTTTGATTGACACCGATCATGACTATAAAATCACCCAATCGGGTGCAATTCAGGACTATATCGTGCACTTAAGCGGCGAGCTGACAGGCTCCACGCCAGAGGAACGGCGCGAAGTATTGCGTTGGGTTTTGTGGGACAACCATAAGCTCTCATCCGTCGCTGGTATGACGCGCTTTTTGATGAACTTTTTGCCAGAAAACAAACGCCCACAAGAAGTTATCGGGTTCAATCAAGGACGTCTGAAAGCGGCCTACGCTGTGCTTAATGATCATCTTGCGGACAAGGAATGGATCGTCGGTGCATCCATGACCATCGCCGACATTTCCTGTTGCGGCTACTTGTTTTACCCAGAACCGTTCGGTTTCAACCGCGCGGACTGGCCCCATATCGACGCTTGGCTCACGCGGATCGAGCAGACGCCCGGCTGGAAACACCCTTATGATCTGATGCCCGGCAGCCCTGCTGATCGCGCTTAAAGGAGAGACACTATGACCGAAGCTTATATCTATGACGCGCTGCGCACGCCGCGGGGCAAGGGCCGTAAAGACGGTGCTTTGCATGAAGTGACATCCCTGCGCCTGTCTGCGCAAACGCTGAACGCTGTGCAGAAACGCAACAATCTTGAGGGGCACGTCGTCGAAGATGTGATCTGGGGCAATGTCACGCAAGTGATGGAGCAAGGCGGCTGTCTTGCGCGCTCTGCTGTGCTGGCGTCCGATCTGGATGAACGCATCCCGGGCCTTGCGATCAACCGTTTCTGCGCCTCTGGCATGGAAGCTGTGAACCTTGCGGCGAACCAAGTCAAAGGTGGTGCAGGTAGTGCATATATCGCAGGCGGCGTTGAGATGATGGGCCGCGTTGCGATGGGCAGCGACGGTGCTGCGATTGCCGTCGATCCAAGCATTGCGATGGATCAGTATTTCGTCCCGCAGGGTATCTCTGCCGACATTATCGCAACGGAGTATGGCTTTAGCCGTAATGAGGCGGACGCGTTAGCCGTTGAATCCCAACGCCGCGCAAAGGTCGCTTGGGATGAGGGTCGTTTCAGCAAATCCGTGATTGGCATCAACGATCAGAACGGTATCCCGATCCTTGAGCATGACGAATACATGCGCCCGCAAACGGATATGCAGAGCCTCGGCTCGCTCAACCCTGCGTTCCAAGCTATGGGTGAAGTCATGCCCGGTTTCGACAAGGTCGCGCTGATGAAATACCCGCATTTGGAGCGGATTAACCACATCCACCATGCCGGAAATTCCTCTGGCATCGTGGATGGTGCAGCCGCAGTTTTGATCGGAAACAAAGAGTTTGGCGAAAAGCATGGTTTGAAGCCACGCGCGAAGATCCGTGCGACCGCTAAAATCGGCACAGATCCAACCATCATGCTAACAGGCCCTGTTCCGGTGACTGAAAAGATCCTTGCAGATAACGGCATGTCTATTTCTGACATTGACTTGTTCGAAGTGAATGAAGCCTTCGCCTCTGTCGTGATGCGCTTTATGCAAGCGTTCGATGTGGATCATGATAAGGTCAATGTGAATGGCGGGTCCATCGCGATGGGTCACCCACTTGGTGCAACCGGTGCGATTATTATCGGCACACTTCTGGATGAGCTCGAGCGTACAGGCAAAGGTGTTGGTCTTGCCACGCTTTGCATTGCATCTGGCATGGGTGCAGCCACAATTATCGAGCGCGTCTAAAAATGATCGCATCACATAACCCACACACTGATCCGATCGCACAGCTTGAGGACGAAGACCTATTTCGTCCTCGGTCTCCCGCAATGATCCAGATGGAAGAGGAAGCACTGGCACAGCGGGTAAAAGAAAGTGAAACCCTGCACATCTATCAAGACTTCATCGACAGCATGAGCGAATGCAACATGGCTGACGATTTTGAAGCTTGGTGCGCCCTTCACGCGCTACCCTATACTGTGCACCTCGATGAGGTAGACAAAGTGTTACACGACCACGTCGACACCCAAAAGTTCTTCACGATGATGACTGATCTTGTTGAAAAGCACGGTATTAACCAGATCAGTCGGGTCGGGGAAAGTGCGCAACGGATAGGCAACGAGGAGACCGAGGGGTATCACACCTGTTACCTTTTGAAGGATGGTGTTGAAGCTCTAGACAGCGTTGACGGGCGCATGCGCATCCAAAAGCGCCGTGGACGTTGGTATTTAGTAGAGATCACCAACAACCTGAAAAATCAGAAATATCCATATATGAAGCCGCAAGTTTCGGACGGTTTACAGATTGCACATGTGATTAAAAACAGGATGCGGGACTGACAGAGCCTTTACTCAAGAAATGCAACAAAAGACAACAACGCGACTCTAGGAAAAGGAATGATGATCGATGACTTCAATGATCTCTTCCTTGTCAGATCGCCTCCAAGTAGGAGTTAAAGTATGACCGATTTTACGATGATCAAAGATGCCGACGGCATCGCCACCATCACATGGGATGCCGTCGGCAAGACCATGAACGTGATGAACCAACAAGGTTTTGAAGACCTCGAAGCGCACATCGACGACGCCTTGGCGGATGAGGCCGTAAAAGGGATCATCATCACATCAGGCAAGCCTGATAGCTTTGCGGGCGGTATGGATTTGAATGTGCTCGCCGACATGAAAGCCCAAGCCGGTGAAAACGCTGCAAAAGGTTTG
>JAHEGL010000024.1:0-3169 GCA_024645145.1 Planktotalea sp. | reverse complement strand
TATCATGCAAATCCATACGCTGATGCGTAAAATTGAGCGCGCGGGCATGGATCCAAAGACCAACAAAGGCGGTAAGCCGATTGCCTCGGTCCTTCCGGGAACGGCTGTTGGAATTGGTTTGGAACTTCCGCTTTGTACACACCGCTCTTTCTGCGCAGACAATCCGAAGGCAAAGATCGGCCTGCCAGAAATCATGGTTGGCATCTTCCCTGGTGCGGGTGGCACGACACGTTTTGTTCGTAAAATGGGTGCTATGGCGGCATCACCTTTCTTGCTTGAGGGCAAATTGCTAAATCCTGCGAAGGCGAAAGCGGCTGGCATGATCGATGAAGTCAGCGCTGATCCAATGACCGATGCGCGCGCTTGGGTGCTTTCTTCAAAAGACGCGGACCTCGTGAAACCTTGGGACGCAAAGGGCTACAAAATGCCCGGTGGTGCACCTTATCATCCTGCTGGCTTCATGACTTTCGTTGGTGCTTCCGCGATGGTGAACGGTAAGACACAAGGCGCATTTCCTGCGGCGAAAGCTCTGCTGAGCGCGGTCTATGAGGGCGCACTCGTACCGTTCGACACAGCGTTGAAGATCGAGGCGCGTTGGTTCACCAATATCCTGATGAACCCATCCTCCTCTGCAATGATCCGGTCTTTGTTCTTGAACAAAGAAGCTTTGGAGAAAGGCGCAGTGCGCCCAGACGGTGTGGCTGATCAGCGCGTCAAAAAGATCGGCGTTCTTGGTGCCGGCATGATGGGTGCGGGTATTGCGCTCGTTTCTGCGCAAGCTGGGATGGAGGTCGTTTTGATCGACCAAAATCAAGAAAGCGCAGACAAGGGTAAAGCCTACTCCGCGAGCTTTATGGACAAAGGTATCGCGCGCAAGAACGCAACGCCTGAGAAGAAAGAGGCGCTTTTGAACCTTATCACAGCAACCACAGATTTGAACGCACTTGAAGGTGCGGACCTGATCATCGAGGCTGTGTTTGAAGATCCGAAGGTCAAGGCCGAGATCACCGCAAAGGTCGAAGCCGTGATCCCAGAGGATTGCATTTTTGCGTCCAACACCTCGACCTTGCCGATCAGCGACTTGGCCAAAGCGTCCAAACGTCCTGAGCAGTTCATAGGCATTCACTTCTTCTCACCCGTTGAGAAAATGTTGCTGGTGGAAATCATCAAAGGCGCCGAAACGGGTGATCGCGCAGTGGCTAAAGCGCTCGATTATGTGCGCCAGATCCGCAAGACGCCTATCGTTGTAAATGATGCGCGCTTCTTTTACGCGAACCGTTGCATCATTCCCTACATCAATGAAGGTGTGCGCATGGTTGGCGAAGGTGTTGAGCCTGCGTTGGTGGACAACGCCGCGCGTCAGCTTGGCTTCCCTGTCGGTCCTTTGCAGCTCAACGATGAGACATCGATTGACCTTGGCGTGAAGATCGCCAAAGCCACGAAAGAAGCACTTGGCAACGCCTATGACGCAGGCGCTGCGGATGATGTTTTGTTCTACTTGTTTGATCAGGGCCGCATGGGTCGCAAGGCCAATGCTGGTTATTATGAGTACGATGAAAAAGGCAAGCGCGTCGGGATTTGGGGCGGTCTACGGGACAAGTTTCCTGTGTCGGACGAGCAGCCAAGCCTGATCGACGTGCAGCATCGCTTGATGTTCTCACAGTGCTTGGAAGCGGTGCGCGCTTTGGAAGAAGGCGTGTTGATGGACATTCGTGAAGGCGACGTGGGTGCGATCTTGGGTTGGGGCTTTGCGCCTTGGTCCGGTGGGCCGCTGTCATGGCTCGATATGCTGGGGTCTGCCTATGCAGCCGAGCGCTGTGACGAGCTGGAAGCAATATTCGGCCAGCGCTTCAAATGCCCCGATTTGCTGCGTGAAATGGCGGCGAAGAACCAAAGCTTCTACGGGCGCTTTGGCAACGAAAAAGCCACAGCGGCCTGATTGATTTCAAATCCAGAACAATAGGGCGCATTTCGGTGTGCCCTATTTGCTTTTCAGAGGAAATTTTTCTCGACAGCGCCAGTCTTGGCAAGGTCTGATTTGGTCGATTTTCACTGAAATTAAGCAAATTCATTCAATAAAATCAACAATCTGCAAATTTGCAGTTTCAAGTCTGCACTTAAGAGGCTTGTAGCACAGGACCCCATCAACCCACATTAGAAGTGTTCAGACGACGCAGACGTGGGAGCATTCAGATGGGCATTTCAATTCTTCTATTGTTACCGTTGCTTCTGTTGATGTTCGACTCTTCGGGTTCCGACGACATTGCATTTGAACCCGAAGACGATGAAACGCCTCAGGTTGATGACGCCACAATCAGACTCATCGAACCCGATGGGACTAATGAAATCGAACGGACCGGCCTTATCGTGCCGGACGAGCTGTTCGGGTCAAATGCGGTCTATTCCGTGCACACTGATGCGGGCATACCAACCGAAACTTTCAACAGTGCGATGGATGCTTTTGAAATCGACGGTGTCCGCTTTCCAGCAGGTCAAGCAGAGTTGGACCCTGGGGATGTGGACGGCTTGGATGCGCTCGATATCACCCAGTTGACAGCGCAGGGTGATTTACGCCCTGGACTGACGGCTTTCATGGATGGCATTGATGCCGAAGTCATTCTGACGATCCCCACCACAACCCCGCTATCCAGCTATGGTGACGATCTAGACACCTGGACGGAATTGGTCATGCAAGAATATGGCGACAAGATTTCGGCTTTCGAGATTGGGAATGAATACTGGGCCTTCATGGGCGAGACCGAATACGGCCAACGCGCGAACATCGCGGTGCAAGCGCTCGCTCGGGGTATAGACGCCGCAGGGGCCGAAGAAGCCGATATCATCGTTCAAATGGCATCGACCTATAATCAGTCAGAATTCGCCTCTTCGCGCAGCAGCGCTGGTTTCATTGATCGTCTTACAGCGGCCAATAACACAATCATTGACCAGTTCAGCGCATCAACACTTGCGGAAATTGACGGGGTTGTTGAGCATTACTATTGGAACAAATCCCCAATCCCTTTCGAGAACACTTCTAGCGAAATCAGGTACATGGATGTAGACTTCGATGTCTGGCAAAGCCGCTTTAGTCAGGACCTTGATTTTCATATTACCGAATGGAACCTGAAAATGGGCAACTGCCCTTGTAACGGGGTGCGCAGTATGGCGA
>JAHEGL010000023.1 GCA_024645145.1 Planktotalea sp. | reverse complement strand
ATCCCACCAAACGGGGGCTTTTCAGCTTGCCACTTCACCAATTCAGATTTGCGCAGCACTGGCAGTTTGGCCAGATCTTCAATTCCCGCAACACCACTTGAATCGAGGCAGTTTCCATCCGCACTTGTCGCGCGCGCAAGTTGTTCCATCAAAGCAGCGCTTTGCTGTGCAGAGCGTTCATCGGCAGAGCGTGTCTCAAGCGTGTCAAAATATTTAGTCATTAGGGTCGGCTCGCAAATGAAAGGAAGTATGAGGCACAGTTTAGCTGAGCCAGCGCTTGCGGCGGCGGTAGGACCGTACATCACGGAAGGATTTGCGCCCCTCATCGGACATCCCAAGATAGAATTCTTTCACATCCGGATTTTCACGAAGTTCAGCCGCAGGGCCATCCATCACGACGCGTCCACTTTCCAAAATGTAGCCATAGTGCGCATAGCGCAGGGCCACATTGGTGTTCTGTTCCGCCAGCAGAATGGTAACACCTTGTTCTTCGTTGATCTTTTTCACGATCTCGAAAATCTGCTCCACAAGCTGCGGAGCAAGGCCCATTGAGGGCTCATCAAGCAAGACTGTTTCAGGCCGCGACATCAACGCACGGCCCATGGCTGCCATTTGCTGCTCACCACCAGAGGTATATCCAGCCAAAGATTTACGACGCTCTTTGAGACGCGGGAAATAGTCATAGACCATTTCCAGATCAGCAGCGATGGCTGCCTTGCCATCTGTGCGCGTGTACGCACCAGTCAGCAGGTTTTCTTCAACAGTAAGGTGTTCAAAACAGTGACGGCCTTCCATCACCTGAATAACACCAGAGCGCACCAAATCCGCAGGGTCGCGTCCCGCAAGATCGGCACCGCGATAGTTAATAGAGCCTTTGGTGATATCACCGCGCTCTGATTTCAAAAGGCCAGAAATAGCCTTTAGCGTCGTTGTCTTGCCAGCGCCGTTACCGCCGAGCAAAGCAACGATACCGCCTTTGGGCACGTGCAGGCTGACGCCTTTCAACACAAGGATGACGTGATTGTAGATCACTTCAATGTTGTTCACTTCGAGAAGTTTCTCAGTGCTCGGAGCGGAATCTAGCATGTCAAACGCCTGTCATAAATGAGGGGTGGAAATGGTCCGGCAAACGTGACGCCTGCCGGACCAAAAAGGGCCTGAACTAGTTACAGCGCTCTGCGATTCCATTTTCATCCGCAAAAGCTTTAGAGTCAGCCATGATGAGTGGCTCGATAATGCCACTATCTGATGCTTCAAAATCAGAGATCAAAGACCAGGTTTTTGCCGTGGCATCCCACTGTGCAACAGCGGCCATGCCACCACCACCATGGTTTTCACAGCTCACTTGGAACTCTGGACCAAAACCAGGCAATCCGGCGGCAGCCATCTTGGCTTCATCGATTGTCAAAGCTTCCATAGAATCTCGCATCATAGCAGCAGTAATTTCTTTCGTCCCATTCGCAGCTTGGGCCGCTTTTGCAGCTTCTGCAGCAAGAAAGGCTGCATAAACGCCACGGTTATACAGAACCGTACCAATTTGATCACCTGCTCCAGCCGCTTTGCCTGCATCTGTGACATACTGCTTGATATCGTCAAAGATAGGAAAGTCACTGCCAACATTGTGGAACTGAAGCGCTTTGTACCCATTGGCACCATCGCCTGCCGGCAGAACGTCAAGCTCAGCACCAGACCACCAAATACCCATGAAATTTTCCATTGGGAATCGAATGTTAGATGCTTCCTGGACCGCAACTTGGTTCATCACACCCCAGCCCCAAAACAAAACATAGTCCGGGCGTTCTCGGCGAATTTGGAGCCACTGCGATTTTTGCTCTTGGCCAGGATAGTCAATGGCGATTGTGTTCAGAGAGAAGCCTTCTTGTGCAGAAAGAGCTTCAAGCGTTGGGATTGGTTCTTTTCCGTAAGCACCATTGAAATGCAACAGCGTGATTTTCTTTCCTTCAAGTGACCCGCCAGCTTGTTTTTTAAAGTGATTTATACCAACGGACGCGCCATCCCAGTAATTCACCGGGTAGTTGAAGACGTGGCTGAAAACCTTGCCATTCTTCGCAGATGTCCGGCCATACCCCATGGAGTGGATTGGAATACCGTCTGCAGTTGCTTTTGGAATTAGCTGGTATGTGATACCTGTGGAGAGCGGTTGATAGATCAGTGCGCCTTCGTCTTTAGTCGACTCATAGCACTCAACACCTTTTTCAGTGTTATAGGCTGTTTCACATTCAATCAATTTCGCTGGAACACCGCCAATACCACCATCTCGCTCGTTCAAGAGTGTGAAATAATCTGCATATCCATCAGCGAATGGAATGCCGCCTGCCGCGAATGGGCCTGTACGGTAGGAAAGTGATGGAAACACAAGATCTGCCATTGCTGGACCTGCGGCCATCAGCGCAGTCAGCGCCATTGTGGTTAGTTTTATCTTCATCGGGTGTTTCCTCCCATGGTTAGTCCGATGTGTGAGGCTTATGCCTCTTATTGTACTTTGACCGCTTCGCTTAATGCGGGAACGGCCAAAGGCGTAGTTTCTCTTTCGCAACGCGCCACAGTTGGGCAATGCCATGCGGCTCTGCGATCAAGAAGATAATGATAAGCGCACCAACAATGATCAACTGAATGTGCGCGACGATGTCTGTGGGCCAACCGAGAAAATCAACGCCCACAAGCTTTAAAGCGACAGGGAGCAGTACCAAGAAAGCCGCTCCTGCAAAAGATCCAAAGATAGAACCAAGTCCACCGATGATGATCATAAAGAGTACGAGAAACGATTTTTGAATACCAAAACTGTCTCCTGCTTCAGCGGCGCCAAGATAGACCGCGAAGAACAGCGCACCAGAAATGCCAATGAAGAAACCAGACACCGCAAACGCACTTAACTTGGCCCGCAATGGGTTCACGCCAATGATCTCCGCCGCAATATCCATATCACGGATCGCCATCCACTTGCGCCCTTGCATCCCACGCGTGAGATTGCGCGCGATAATCGCACTGATAGCCAGAAAGACGAGGCAGAACAGATAGGTCGCCCAAGCCTCGGTATTCGCACCCGTTACAGGCACACCAAATACAGTGCGCTCCGGTGCGTTGATCTGACCAGAGGCAGAATAGTTGTAGAACCAGCTGACCTTATTGAAGAGCCAGACGAGAAAGAACTGCGCAGCAAGGGTCGCAACAGCCAAATAGAAGCCCTTGATCCGAAGAGACGGCAAACCGAACGCAGTGCATACAATCGCAGTGATACCCCCCGCCGCAATCACATGGAAAAAGATGTTCACATCTGGAAATGCCGTCATCAACTTGTAGCAGGCATAGGCACCCACGGCCATAAAGCCGCCAGTCCCCAGCGAAACTTGTCCGCAATACCCTGTCAGAATATTCAACCCAATTGCAGCAATCGAGTAGATAAGGAATGGCAATAAAAACGCGTTCGCCCAATAATCATTGATCAGGAATGGAATGATCCCAAAGGCAACCGTCAAAACCACATAGTAACGATAACGATCAAATTTGATCGGAAAGGTCTGATTGTCATCCGTGTAGGACGTCTTAAAATCGCCAGCTTCACGATAAAACATTAGAAACGTCCTTCATCTTGCCAATAAACTCTAGGGAAGTCGCGCATACGAAGGGGGCAAAGCCCCCTTTTCTATACCCTTTCAATGATCTTCTCCCCGAATAGGCCTTGCGGACGGAACACCAGAAAGATCAGGGCAAGCACATACGCAAACCAGTTTTCAGTCGCGCCACCGACCATCGGGCCAATCGCAAACTCAAATAACTTCTCACCAACGCCAATGATAAGACCACCGACAATCGCTCCTGGGATAGACGTAAATCCACCCAGCATAAGAACAGGGAGCGCTTTGAGTGCGATCAAAGAAAGCGAGAATTGCACCCCCGATTTCGTTCCCCACATGATACCCGCAACCAAAGCAACGAAACCCGCAACCGACCAAACCATGATCCAAATAAAGTTGAGCGAGACACCGACGGACAAGGCCGCTTGGTGATCATCCGCCACAGCCCGCATTGCACGACCTTCTTTGGAATACTGCGAGAAGATCACAAGACCACCAACCAAAAGGGCCGCAATCAAAGTTGCCACGATATCGAGGTTGTCGATAAAGAAACCGTAATCAAAGATGTTGAACGTATAGTTATCAATCGCCTCGTTGATGCCCTGCGGCAAGCCAACGTCCAGCTTCTTGATCTCCGAATTCCACATCAAGTCGCCGACGCCCTCTAAGAAGTACGCAAGGCCAATTGTTGCCATAAACAGGATGATTGGCTCCTGCCCAACCAAGTGACTGAAGATGTATTTCTGCACAGCCCAAGCGAAAAGTACCATGACTGCGACGGTCAATATAATCGCAAGTAGCGCAGGCACCGTCCATCCGAAGTAGTGCACATCCGTGCCAAAAATCACATTGATCACATGCGCAAAAGGCACTTGGCCCTTCATGATACCAACCAAGGTCATTGCCGAAAATAGCGCCATGACCCCTTGGGCATAGTTGAAAATACCAGATGCTTTGAAGATTAAAACGAAGCCTAAGGCAACAAGCGCATACAGCACTCCTGCCATCAGACCATTGAGGAACACTTCCATCGCAAAGACGAGTTGTTCGGGCATCACAGCGCCTCCATTTTAAGTCGCGGGCAAATAACATCAGTCATGCGCCACCCCCAAATACGCATCAATCACCGCTTGGTTATTGCGAATATCGTTCGGGGTACCGTCACCAATTTTTTTGCCGTAGTCCATCACAACAACACGATCAGATAGGTCCATCACGACACCCATATCATGTTCGATCAGCGCGATCGTGGCACCAAATTCGTCGTTCACATCCAGAATGAAGCGGCTCATGTCCTCTTTTTCTTCAACGTTCATGCCCGCCATTGGCTCGTCCAGCAGGAGGATCGAAGGCTCTGATACCAGCGCGCGCGCCAGTTCGACCCGCTTCTTCAAACCATAAGGTAAGCGCGCCACAGGCGTTTTACGGATGTGCTGAATTTCGAGAAAGTCGATAATCTTCTCCGCTTTTTCGCGGTTCTCAATCTCTTCTTGTTCCGCCTTCCCGCGCCAAATGGCTTGCGCGAAAAGGCCCGAGCTCATCTTGTTCAAACGCCCGGTCATGACGTTGTCCAGAACGGTCATGCCTTCAAACAAAGCGATGTTCTGAAATGTGCGTGCGATGCCCTGTTGTGCCACTTCATATGGCTTCATCTGCGGGCGTGGCTTGCCGTGAAACATCACCTGCCCCTCTTGCGGAACATAAAAGCCGGAGATCACGTTCAACATCGACGATTTACCAGCACCATTCGGCCCAATAATCGCACGAATTTCGCCCTCTCTGATATCAAAGGAGATATCCTTGATCGCCACAACACCGCCAAATCGCAATGTGATATTTTTCATTTCCATTACAACGCCACCAATCGTGCGGCCGTCGTCTGTGACGTAGCTATCTGTAGAATCGAGCATAATACGTCCTTATTCAGCAGCGATTTTCGAAGCAGTGACCGGCACTACAGCAGCATCACGAATTTCCAATGTCGCACTGATCATGCCTTTGCGGCCATCTTCGTAAGTTACTTCGGTTTCGGTGTAGATTTCGGGTGAGCCGTCATAAAGCGCATTCACCAAATCTTCGAACTTCTCACCGATGATCTTGCGACGCACTTTGAGCGTACGCGTCAATTCACCGTCGTCCGCATCAAGCTGCTTGTGCAAGACCAAGAAGCGGTGCACCTGACAGCCAGACAACATCGGGTCCTCAGCCACAGATTTGTTCACCGCCTCAACATGCTCTTGGATCGTCTCAAGCACGCGCGGATGACCGGCAAGTTCTTGATAAGACGCGTAAGCGATGTTGTTACGCTCTGCCCAGTTACCCACGGCGGTCAGGTCAATATTGATAAACGCCGTGCAGCGATCACGCTCAGCACCGAAAACAACGGCCTCAAGAATGTTGGGATAGAACTTAAGTTTGTTCTCGACATACTTGGGCGCGAACAAAGCGCCGTCAGACATGTTCGCCACATCCTTGGCACGGTCGATAATGCGCAGATGTCCTGTGCCTTCTTCGATGAAACCCGCGTCACCTGTTGCGACCCAACCTTCTGGGTCTTTGGTATCCGCCGTGCTTTCCGCGTTCTTGTAGTACTCAACGAACGTGCCTTCAGAGCGGTAAAACACTTCACCGTTCTCAGCAATTTTCAATTCCACACCGGGGCTTGGGACGCCCACTGTGTCAGAGCGGACTTGCCCATCAGGTTGTTGCGTGATGAAGACCGACGCTTCCGTCTGGCCATAGAGTTGCTTTAGATTGATCCCAAGCGAGCGGTAGAAATCGAAAATCTCAGGTCCAATCGCTTCACCAGCAGTGTAGCCAATGCGCACACGCGAAAAGCCAAGTGTATTTTTCAAAGGACCATAAACGAGCAAATCGCCAAGCTTGTATTTCAGCTTGTCCATGCCACTGACAGTTTCGCCATCAAGGATCGCAGGACCGACTTTCTTTGCGTGCGCCATGAAGTAATCAAACATCCGCTTCTTCATCGGGGATGCATCTTCCATGCGGATCATAACAGTCGTGAGCTGTGTCTCGAAAACGCGAGGTGGCGCGAAATAATATGTTGGACCAATCTCGCGTAGATCTGTCATCATCGTGTCAACGCTTTCTGGGCAGTTGACGCAAAAACCAGTCCAATACGCCTGACCAAGCGAGAAGATGAAGTCGCCAACCCAAGCCATCGGCAAATACGCGAGAATATCCTCGCCCGCGCTTAGGCTGTCGAACTCTGATGAGTGACGAGACGTTTCAATAATATTGCGGTTGCTGAGCACAACCCCCTTAGGCTTGCCCGTTGTGCCAGACGTGTAAAGCATCACGCATGTGCTATCATAATTCAAAGCTTCGCGGCGGCGGTTCAGCTCTGGCATCAAGTCCGAAAGCGCCGCACGGCCAGCATCTTGCACCTTAGAAAACTGATGCAGGTTCGCGTGATCATATTTCCGCAATCCACGCGGATCGAGATAGATCATCTGCTCGAACTGGCTCAAGTCTTGCTGAACATCGCGCACCTTATCGACTTGTTCCTGATCAGCAGCAATCACAAAACGCGCGCCGCAATGATCTAGAACATAAGCCATCTCTTCTGCAGAGGCGTCAGAGTACAAAGGCACAGGCACAGCGCCAACAGATTGCACCGCGACCATCGCCCAATACAAATACGGACGGTTGCGGCCAATGATAGCGATGAAGTCACCCTCAGCAGCACCAAGTGTCAGCAATCCAAGCGCAAGCGCATCGATCTCATCAGCAGCCTCGGACCATGTCCAATTCTGCCAAATACCTAGCTCTTTTTCACGATAAGCCGCTTTGTCACCGAACTCGGCTGCGTTGCGTTGCAATAGCGCTGGAACAGACGTCAATCCGTTCACGCCTTCAGACGTTTGTGTCAACGATGTTTCCTCCCGTTGCCCGCTTGTGCGCGAACATGGCCGCTTGTGCGACTCGCTACGCCTACCGTGACAGCGATTTTCTGAAGGTCAACTTTTTCCGTAACTTTTCTGAAACCTAACGAATTGTAACAGCGCTTCGACAGGGCTTTCCGCCGTAGTCCTGTCGATGGTAGCCATATGCCTATGAGCCATGCCACACGCCACAATACGATGATTGCTGCTGGATTGAATCTGATCCAACAGGCCATGTCGATTTTTGATTCAGATCTAAACCTGGTGCTCATAAATCGCCCAATGCAACAGATGTTCAATCTCCCTGACGAGATGATCGAACCGGGTGTGAGCTTTGAAACGGTTATTCGCTTTCTTGCGGAAGCTGGGGAATACGGCGACGTCGATAATCTGGACGAATTTGTTGCAGTACGTGCACGTCTCGCCCGCGCGTTTGAGCCGCATTATATGGAACGCACCCGCGCCAACGGTCGCGTGATTAGCGTGGAGGGTGCACCTTTGCCAGAGGGCGGCTGGGTCACCGTCTATACCGACATTACCGAAATTAAGCAGCAAGAGGCATTGTTGCGCACGCGTTCCGAAGTGCTGAGCGAACAGGTGCTTGCCCGCTCGGAAGAACTTGCTTCAACCAACCGCGCTTTGGCCTCAAGCAATGCAATGCTTGAAGAAACCAAACATCAGCTAACCCAGATGGAAGCGCGCACGCGATTAACCACACAGATGATGCCTGCTCATATTGCGCACTTGGATTTACGGCAGCGCTACACGTTTTCCAATGGGCGCCTCCACGACGTTATGCCAGGGAGCACCGATGATATTGTCGGGCTCAGCGCTGCTGATGCGCTGGGCAGCGCCACTTACGCAGTGATCAAACCCCACCTTGAACGTGCGATCAAAAATGAACCTTCTGTTTTCGAGTTCACACATCATTCAAGTTCCCGCCGGATCCGCGTCGCCTTCACTCCGGATGTTGCAGAGGAACATGTGCAAGGCGTTTATGTGCTATCGATGGATGTGACCGAGGAAACGCAAGCCCGTGTCGCGTTGCAGCAGACCCGCCGCCGCGAGATGGCAGCACAGCTCACCAGCGGATTGGCGCATGATTTTTCCAATTTGTTGACGATCATCCTTGGGATGCAAGGCAAGCTACAAAAGATGACAGATTTGC
>JAHEGL010000021.1 GCA_024645145.1 Planktotalea sp. | reverse complement strand
GTGATACACTATGAGCCTTCCAGAACACGATGCTACCCGCGCGCGCGAACCCAAGGATAGAGATCAGGCTAGAGCCAAGAACGATCGCCCAAATCCAAGCCATCTTGCTGCTATCGTAAGCCGCATCGAGCACCAAAAGCTTGCCCAAGAACCCTGAAAGCGGTGGTAGGCCCGCCATGGCAATCGCGCCAACAAAGAACATGCCGGCAGTCAAAGCGTTGCCCGAAACGACTGGCTGCACCGTCAGATCAAGATTGCTACGTCCAGTGCGGACCAAGTCGGAGATGAGGAACAAGGCGGCACCCGCAAGCGTAGAATGCACGATGTAGTAAAGCGCAGCCGCAATGCTTTCTGGCGTGAACAGTGAGATGGAAATCATGACCATGCCCATCGATCCAATCACTGAAAACGCCACCAAGCGATCCAGCTTTTTAGCGGCCAAGACACCAGTCATACCTATCGCGAGGGACACCAGTGCGGCTGGCAGCAGCCAAACATCATGCAGACCGGCCGTTGCCTCAAGCTCTGGGTGAAAGATCATCGTGTAGACACGAATGATCGCGTATGCGCCCACTTTCGTCATGATAGCAAAGAGTGCGGCGACGGGGGCAGGGGCCTCTGGGTAGCTTGACGGAAGCCAAAAATGCAGCGGTACCAGTGCGGCTTTAATCGCGAAGACCATAAGCAAAAGCACAGATGCGATGCGAATGCCTACGGTTTCCTCTGGTCCAATAAGCGTCACACGGTTCACTAGGTCCGCCATATTCAGCGTGCCTGTTTCGGCATAGATAGAGCCAAGAGCAAAAAGGAATAAAGTCGAGCCAATCAGATTGAACAACACATATTGTACGCCTGCTTTCAGCCGCGCATTGCCGCCTGCATGGATCATCAGACCGTAGGAAGCGATCAAAAGCACTTCGAAGAAAACGAACAAGTTGAATAAATCGCCCGTCAAAAACGCGCCCATGATGCCCATGAGCTGGAACTGAAACAGCGCGTGGAAATGCCGACCACGATCATCCCAGCCAGACCCTATGGCATAGAGCAGCACAAACAGTGCAAGTACTGATGTAAGCAGGACCATCATGGTTGAAAGTTGATCCCCAACCAAAACAATACCAAAGGGTGCTGCCCAATCGCCCATTTGATATAGCTTAATCGTTCCATCAGACGCCTGCCAAGCAAGGCTTGCCGCGATAATGACCAGCGCAATAACACCAGCGAGCGATAGAACGCGTTGAATGCCAATGTGGTAACGCGCGGCGAGTACGATGAACGGCGCGACGAGTGCGGGTAGAATAACAGGGGCTACGATCCAATGTATCATTGCGCGCCCTCCGCAGCTTTGTCATCGCCTTCGGGCTGATCATCCACATGGTCGTCATCAGCGCCAAGGAATGCACCCAGACCAATCATCACAACCACGGCTGTCATGCCAAAGGAGATCACGATAGCCGTCAGTACCAACGCTTGGGGCAGTGGGTCCGCGTAAACTTCGACCCCTTTGGTCAGGATCGGTGGCGCGCCAACGGTTAAGCGCCCTGAGGCGAACAAAAACACGTTCACAGCATAAGTCAGCAACGAAATCCCCAAGATCACTGGGAACGTGCGCAAGCGAAGCGTTAGATAAAGCCCGCCTGCGGTAAGAATGCCGATGGCTGATGCAACAAGAAATTCCATTACACGGCCTCCTTCGCAGCTTGCTCTTTTGGATCATCACGAGATGGGTCAATTTCCATCGCGTGTTCGCTTTCTGGGCCACCCGCTTGACGTGCAAGGCGTGAGAAACTCTCAAGCGATAGCATTACTGCGCCAACGACGGCCAAGAAGACGCCAAGGTCGAATAATGCAGCTGTCGCCAATTCGAATTCCTCAAACGGTGGGATGCGGACGTAGGTGAAATCGGATGTGAGGAAAGGCTTGCCAACAAACCATGACCCGATGCCTGTAAAGCCAGCGATCAAAACGCCCGCCCCGATGACACCGTGATAGGGGTAGCGTAAACGCGCCGACGCCCATCCAAAACCGCTTGCCATATATTGCATAACAACGGCGATCGAGACGATCAGACCAGCGATAAATCCGCCGCCCGGCTCATTGTGACCGCGCAGGAAGATGTAGAAACCGACCAATAAGACAACCGGCATAATACCGCGCGTGAGGACGACCATCATCATTGGATGCTGGTTTCCAGCGCGCTTTTGATCGGGCTTGCGGTTCAACAAACGCGCACGCACAGGCCCACCAAGTAGTGTTTCTGTCAGCGCATAAATTAGCAAAGCGGCGATACCGAGCACGATGATCTCACCGTAGGTATCAAAGCCACGGAAATCGACGAGGATCACATTTACCACATTCGTACCGCCGCCACCTTTGTATGAATTTGCTAGGTGGAACTCTGAAATGGGCGCAGTGACAGCGTCGCGTAGCATGTAGTGATAGGACAGTGCAAAGGTTGCGAGGCCACCAAAAATTGCAATGCTCGCGTCACGAACGCGGCGCAAAACAGAGCTTTCAATAGGTGTCATGTTGGGTAAGAAATTCAACGCCAACAAAAGCAAGATGATTGTAACAACCTCAACGGTGAACTGCGTCATGGCTAGGTCTGGGGCGCTGAAGAAAACGAACCCGACGGAAACCATAAGGCCGACAATACCAATCAAAATCAGCGACAAAAGGCGATTGCGGTGCATCATGACCATGCCGGCTGTTGCTGCCACAAGCATCAACCACCCACCAATTGCGACTGCGTTGGCCGGCTGCATGTCACGGGTTGGCGCAGCGATCGTTCCTGTGCTCCAAGCGTGATAGCCGACGGCGACCATAGTGATTGCGGCAATCGCGGCGTAGCGTGAAAAGGCACCATTGTGCAGTGGCAAGATAATCGCGCGTGCCAAAGTGGCGACACTTTCAACGATGGCTTCAAAGATCACTTTCGCCTCTGGGCGCGGTAGTGCGTCCCAAATCCGTAAGGATGGCTTGAAGACAGCAAGCATGATCAAACCACCAACAACTGCGACGATAGACATGTAAAGTGCGGGCACCAAACCATGCCAAATCTTGAAGTAGGCCTTCGGAACTTCAGCTGCCTCTCCAAGAACAGAAGCTGTGACAAGCTTTACAAACGGTTCAGCAAGGAACGGCGCGATGCCGATAACGACAACAAGAACAACCAAAATTGCAGGTGGAAGCCAAAGACCTGCACCCGGGTCATGGGGTTTCGCCGGATAGTCGTCGCGCACAGGTCCAAGGAACACGTGACCAATTAAGCGGAAGCAATATGCAGCAGAGAAAAGCGATCCAATAGTCGCCAGAAATGGCACCAACCAAGGTGTGTTAAACAAGACGGTGTGATTGGCTTCCTCGAGCATCATTTCTTTGGAAAGAAAACCATTCAAAAGTGGAATGCCTGCCATAGACAGCGCGGCAAGTGATGCGACGATAAACGTGATTGGCATGAGCTTGCGCAGGCCACCAAGACGACGAATGTCTCGGGTATGTGCTTCGTGATCGATGATACCAGCAGACATAAAGAGTGCAGCTTTGAACGTCGCGTGGTTAAGGATGTGGAACATCGCCGCCATTGCGCCAAAGGCGGTGCCCGTGCCCAAAAGCATCGTGATAAGACCCAAATGACTGACGGTTGAAAAGGCCAACAGCGCTTTCAGGTTGTGCTTGAACAGCGCAATGACCGAGCCCAAGACCATCGTGATCAAACCGGCAGTGGTGACAATGACGAACCATTCCGGCGTACCCGACAACACAGGCCACATGCGCGCCATCAGAAAGATACCCGCTTTCACCATCGTCGCGGAGTGCAGATAGGCTGAAACAGGGGTTGGGGCGGCCATGGCATGTGGCAGCCAGAAGTGGAACGGAAATTGCGCTGATTTAGTAAAGCAGCCGAGCAAAATAAGGATTAGCGCTGGCACGTAAAGCGGGTCAGCTTGGATCAACTCACGGTTTTGCAAAATAACGCTTAGGTCATAGCTGCCTGCAATCTGGCCAAGCATTAGCATACCGCCTATCATCGCGAGGCCACCCATGCCAGTCACGGCAAGCGCCATGCGCGCGCCTTGGCGACCCTCTGGCAGGTGCTTCCAGTAACCGATCAGCAGGAATGAAGAAAGTGACGTCAGCTCCCAGAAGACGAGCAAAAGCAATATGTTATCGCTTAGAACAATGCCGACCATCGCGCCTTGGAAAAGCAGAAGGTAGGTAAAAAACTGCCCCACATTATCATCGCAGCTCAGATAGTTGCGGCCGTAGGAGATAATCAAGAGGCCGATCCCCAGGATCAAAAGCGCAAAGAAAAAGCCAAGTCCATCTAGCATAAGCGAGAAGTTCAGCCCCAGAAGCGGCATCCAATCGATACGTGCCATGACGACGTCTCCCGCCAGTACGCTAGGCAGGTTGGTCAACAGCCCGATGAACGCCGCCAAAGTGACAGTAAATGTCACGCCCGCTGTCGCCGCGCGTCCTGCGGAATTCATAAGGCCAGGGAGCAGTGCTCCAAAGAACGGTAGAGCAACGATAAAGAAGAGGGACACGCGAACTCCTTGGCAAAGATTTGGGATCTCGCCTTAATGTGAGGCGAATCGTCAAAAGCACAAGAGTGCCTTGAACTAAAAACCAAGAAATTTTGTCGGATTTTATGAACAAAAGTGAATTTTCGGCCCCAAGGATAGAAAATCCATACGAAAAGGGCCGAAAATTGACAGTTTATTTGGCCAGCACCGCATCGATCTCCGCAGCAGAATGTCGATTTGGGAGCTGCGAATTTTCCTCGCCCCAAGCGACATTCACAATCTTGCCGCGCTTGACTGCGTCACGCGCCTCAATTTGCTTGGTCCAGCGTTGTACGTTCTCGTAGCTCTTCACATCCAAGAATTCGCCAGCATCATAGGCTTTGCCCTCTGCCAAGCGACCATACCAAGGCCAAGTTGCGATATCAGCGATAGAATATTCTGATCCCGCCAAATATTCGTTCTCCGCTAAATGACGATCCAGAACATCCATTTGACGTTTCACTTCCATTGCAAAACGGTTGATGGGGTATTCCATTTTGAACGGTGCATATGCGTAGAAGTGACCAAACCCGCCACCCAAGTATGGCGCACTGCCCATTTGCCAGAACAGCCAGTTAAAGCATTCAACGCGCGCTTGTCCCTCAGGAATAAACGCTCCGAATTTTTCGGCCAAGTGCATCAGGATCGAAGCGCTCTCAAAGACGCGAATGGGATCACCACCGCCAGAATAATCCAGCAGCGCTGGGATTTTCGAGTTTGGATTGGCGTCGACAAAGCCAGACCCGAATTGATCACCATCGCCAATCTTGATCATCCACGCGTCGTACTCGGCACCTTTGTGCCCAAGCGCGAGCAGTTCTTCGAGCATGATCGTGACCTTCACACCATTGGGCGTACCCATAGAATGTAGCTGCAACGGATGCTCGCCGCGCGGCAGCTCTTTGTCATGGGTCGCGCCCGCGATTGGGCGGTTGATAGAGGCAAATGTGCCGCCGCTTTCTTGTTCCCAAGTCCAGACCTTTGGGGGCGTGTATTCGTCTTTATTGCTCATGGGTTAACTTTCTTTGTTAGCGAACAGCGCGTTGTGCTCATCGCGCAGGATATTCTTTTGGACCTTGCCCATCGTGTTACGGGGCAGGGCGTCACAGATAAGGATTTCGCGCGGATGTTTAAAGCGGGCAAGTGCTGCATGACACGCCTCTGTGATCTGGGTGATGTCGGGGCCGTCGCCCTCAGGCACGACAATTGCAACAGGACTTTCGCCGAAATCAGGGTGCGGCACGCCGATGACGGCGCTTTCCTTAACGCCGGGCTGATCGTCAATCACCAACTCAATCTCTTTGGGGTAAATGTTATAACCACCCGAAATGATGAGATCCTTACCGCGCCCGACGATCTGAACATACCCATCCGCGTCGATCATCCCCAAATCACCAGTGATAAAAAAGCCGTCTTCGCGTAGCTCTTCTGCGGTCTTTTCGGGCATTTGCCAGTAGCCCTGAAACACATTCGGGCCGCGTACTTCGAGCACGCCAATCTCACCTTGATCTAGTTCGGCGCCATTTCCAGGATCACAAACTTTCAACTCAACACCCGGTAGCGGAAATCCGACGGTGCCTGCTTTGCGCTCGCCTTCATAGGGATTGGACGTGTTCATGTTCGTTTCGGTCATGCCATAGCGTTCAAGAATACGCTGACCTGTGCGCGCTTCGAATTGCTCGTGAGTTTCACTAAGCATGGGGGCAGAACCAGAAATAAACAGTCGCATATGCGCCGCTACCTCTTTGGTGAAGCCCGTATGATCCAACAGACGCGTATAAAATGTTGGCACGCCCATCATCGTGGTTGCATTGGGCATTTGCGCAAGGATCGTATCGGGATTGAACGCGCGCATAAATATCATCGCACCGCCAGTAAGAAGCATAATGTTGCTCGCTACAAAAAGCCCGTGCGTGTGGAAAATAGGCAAAGCATGAAGCAGGACATCGTCCTTGCTGAACCCCCAGTAGTCTTTCAGAACCTGCGCATTAGAGAGCAGATTGTTCTGGCTTAACATCGCTCCTTTGGAACGCCCTGTTGTGCCAGAGGTATACAGAAACGCAGCCAAATCGTCGCCGTTGCGCGGGGTCGTTTCAGTGGTCTGACTTTGCGTGCTGGCTATGCGCATCAGGCTGCCGCTGCCATCTGCACCGAGCGTCATCAATGCCGCACCTGTGCGCGCTGTGATCTGAGCGATACTTTCTTCTTTGCCCGGATCACAGATCACAAGCTTAGCGCCGCTATTGTCGATGAAATACTCTAGCTCGACAGCGGTGTAGGCGGTGTTGAGGGGGAGAAAGATGATCCCTTTCTGCACACAAGCCGCATACACAGCCAAAGCTTGGGGCGATTTTTCAACCTGTAACGCAAGACGATCACCGGCCATGAGACCTGCCGCGCTTAACGCTCCTGCAATCTGCGCCGACATGCGCAAGAACGCGTCATGGGTCAGGGTTTGACCATCTGGTACATGAATGAAAGGCGTTTTTTTGCCCTGATGAGGAGCAAAAAGAGCGTCGTAAAGCGGATTGGTCATAGGGCCTCATTAGCGGTCGTGCGGATCAGATCACCGTCAAACTGCCCTTTGAGCCCGATACACACAATCCCTAAAGGCGCATTTGCAGGGGCATCCGTAATCTCAAACCGGCGTCCCACGATGTGCAGTGCTTTTAAAGCCCCTGTTTCATCAATGAAGAACCCCTTCGCGCGCGCGATATGCATCGTGTCTTGCGTCAATTTCTTTGCAAGCGCTTCGCCATTCACAGGGTTATGGCACGATAGTGCAATGCTCTCGAACAACCCATCCGCATGACCCGTTTGGTGGCTCTCGCGTGGGTTTGCACATAGCCCGAGCACCATATCAATTGGTGTTTTGCCATGCTCTGCGACCAAGGACCGTGCATTCGGGGCCAGCGTCGTTAGCCACGTTTCGAGCCGCTCCACATGTGCGTCGTCCACAAGGTCGGCTTTGTTGATCAGGGTCAAATCAGCGTCCGCCAATTGCCGTGTGATCGTGTCGCCGATGTATTCATCCATCGCTGCGTCTTGGATGGTTTCTGCATCGACCATTATAACCGTGCCATCCGGCTTAAAACCATCAAGTAAGCTGACAGAGGCCGTAATCGCCGAAGGAATTGCCACGCCAGAGCATTCAATCACCACTTGATCCGGGCGTACGTTCAGTTCTGAGAGGTCCATCAAAGCAGCGCTTAGGTCTGAGCCGAAAGAGCAGCAAATGCAGCCACCCGCGATGGAAATCAAATCGTCGCCTTGCGCTTCGATCAAGTCCTCATCAATCGGGAGCGCGCCAAATTCATTAACCAACACTGCCAGTTTACGCCCGTTTGCAGTGCGCAGCAGATGGTTCACCAGCGTCGTTTTTCCCGCCCCCAAGTAGCCACCAATAATAGTGACGGGTAGCGGCTCAAGCATCAGCGGCGGCGAACACGCGTCCACCTTGAACAGTGCCCCACACCTCAACGTCTTTCAGCTTTTCAGGCTCAGCTTCACGAGGATCACTTTCTAAAACGGCGAAGTCAGCGCGCTTGCCCACCTCGATAGAGCCGATTTGACCATCCATATGCAATGTATGCGCCGCGCCCATCGTGACCGCCCAAAGGGCTTCATTGACAGTGATTTTCTCATGCTCTCCTTGCGTGCGGCCTGACGCGGTCAAGCGGTTCACAGCGCACCAAGCGGTGAACAACGGACCAAGCGGCGTGACCGGTGCATCCGAATGGATAGTCATCGGTACGCCACAATCAAGCGCCGTGCGTGTTGCGTTCATGCGCAGCGCGCGATCCGGACCAACCGTAAGGCGATAATGCTCATCGCCCCAATAGAAATGATGGTTCGCAAATAAGTTCACACTCATCTTCAGCGCTGCCATCTTCTTGAACTGCGCGCGATCAGCGAGCTGACAGTGTTGCAAAACAAAGCGATGATCGTTTGAGGGCACTTTTTTCAAAGCAAGTTCCAGCTTCTCAATGGCGAGCTGCGTTGCTTGATCACCGTTGGTATGCGTGTGCACCTGAATGCCTTCAGCAAGGGCAAGTTCATAGATTTCCTGCATCTGTTCGGGCGAGATATACCACAAACCGTTGGGCGCGCCGTTGTGATACCCAGGCCAGCGCATCCGTGCAGAGAAACCTTGGATCGATCCGTCCGCGA